>CAZQPD010000014.1:0-3576 GCA_964595235.1 uncultured Polaribacter sp. | reverse complement strand
GTCGTTGATATTGCGGTACCGGTACCATTTTACCGAAGCGTGCCTGCCGGCAAACACTTCGGTATGAAATCCTGTAAAATGTGGGATATGGGTGTTGGATTCATCGCATTGGATAATTTGCACTTCGGCGCCTTCGTCTATGACAAACAGGTTACGCACCTGAAATGCAGCTGCGATTTTCGCATCCATCCTGTTGGATATGAGGAGTTTCAGTCTTGCCGCCGGAGGCACATACAGAAAAATTCCTCCGCGGAATGCCGCTGTGTTCAGAAGGTCCAAAGCATTATTGGAAGTCCGCATCAATGTATTGAAATACGCGTGCATCAATGCCGCATGTTCTTTTTCAGCCCGGGTAATATCTGTCAGAACCACCCCGGCGGGCAAAGCTGTCCGTATCCCTTCTTGCTGCCATTGCCCATTGATCAAATGCACTTCGTGCATTTCTTCTCCCGTAGCGATACAAGGACGGCTCGAAACCGGGTTGTATATCCCTTCTATTCCCGTGTGAAAGGGGGTGGAAAAATCTTTCCACGACGTATTGCGCCAGGTATCACCGGTAAAATCCCCTGCTTTCACCCGTGCAAATCTCCTCCTGGCTTCATCGCGTATTCCGGCGAGCCAACCGGATTCCGAATGGCTGCCGGCTCGGGCGAATTCCGTTTTGTATCTCTCTATTATCGCATGCATCGCTTATCGTTTTTCCTGTTGTTCCACCCAGGAATATCCCTTCTTTTCCAATTCGAGGGCGAGTTCTTTACCTCCTGTCTTGACCAAGCGTCCATCATACATGATATGCACAAAATCAGGCACTATATATTCCAACAAGCGTTGGTAATGGGTAATGACGACAAAGGCATTATCCGCACGCCTCATCTTGTTAACCCCGGCTGCCACGGCACGCAGGGCATCGATATCCAACCCGGAATCGGTTTCGTCGAGAACCGCCAGTACGGGGTCAAGCAGTGCCATTTGGAATATCTCGTTTCGTTTTTTTTCCCCTCCGGAAAATCCTTCATTTACCGAACGGTTTTTTATCTTTTCGGGCATTTCGAGCCATTGTTGTTTCTCGCGGTACATTTTGAGAAATTCCCCGGGCTTCACCGGATCTTCCCCGTGGTATTTCCTCCGGGCATCGATGGCCGCTTTCATAAAATTGACCATACTGACCCCCGGAATTTCCACCGGATATTGAAAACCGAGAAACAAGCCTTCGAGAGCACGTTCTTCAGGCGGCATTTCCGTTATGTTCTTGTTTTTCAACAGAATACTACCGCGAGTAATCTCATAAGCCTCTTTGCCGGCTATGGCATAAGCCAAGGTACTCTTTCCGGTGCCATTAGGTCCCATGATGGCATGTACTTCACCCGGATTGACCGTGAGATTTAAGCCTTTGATAATTTCCTGTCCGTCAATACTAACGTGCAAATCTATTATTTTCAGAATAGGTGTTTTCATAATTCTAATTTTGTTATCCTACGCTTCCTTCCAGGCTGATTGCCAATAGTTTCTGTGCTTCCACGGCAAATTCCATGGGCAATCTGCTCAAAACTTCCTTGGCATACCCGTTGACAATCATATTCACAGCGGATTCCTCATCTATTCCGCGTTGTTTGAGATAAAACAATTGTTCTTCGGAAATTTTCGAAGTAGTGGCTTCGTGTCCGGCGACAGCCGTGTGGTTCTCCACTTCGATATAGGGGAACGTATGTGCTCCGCAACTGTTCCCCAACAGTAAAGAGTCACAGACCGAGTAGTTTCGCGCATTTTGCGCCTTGCGCTTAAATGACACGAGTCCTCTGTATGAGTTCTGGCTTCTGCCGGCTGAAATACCCTTGCTGATAATCGTACTACGGGTATTTCTTCCCAAATGTATCATTTTAGTCCCCGTATCAGCTTGTTGGTGGTGGTTGGTCACCGCCACGGAATAGAATTCGGCGGATGATTCATCCCCTTTCAAAACGGTGGAAGGGTATTTCCAGGTAATGGCAGAGCCCGTTTCCACCTGTACCCAGCTGATTTTGGAACGTGCACCCTTGCATATGCCGCGCTTGGTAACGAAATTCCATATCCCGCCTTTGCCATCCTTGTCACCCGGATACCAGTTCTGCACGGTAGAATACTTGATTTCCGCCTCTTTCAACGCAACGAGTTCCACTACAGCTGCATGAAGTTGGTTTTCATCACGTTGTGGCGCCGTACAACCCTCCAAATAGCTGACATATCCCCCCTCTTCCACAATGATCAAGGTACGTTCAAACTGCCCGGTGCCGGACGCATTGATACGAAAATAACTGGACAACTCCATCGGGCATCGAACGCCTTCCGGTATATAAACAAACGAACCATCGGTGAATACAGCCGAATTGAGCGCAGCGTAATAATTATCGGTATAAGGCACCACAGAACCAAGATATTTCCGGACCAAATCCGGATAATCCCTTACCGCTTCACTGATGGGACAGAAAATGATACCGTGCTTTTCCAGTTCCTTACGGAAAGTCGTTTTTACCGACACACTGTCAAGTACCGCATCCACCGCTACATTGGCGAGCACTTTCTGCTCTTCCAACGGAATACCTAATTTATTATAGACTTCCAAAATTTCCGGATCTACCTCGTCGAGACTGTTCAGTTTTTTCTTGGGTTTGGGACGCGAATAATAAACCAAATCCTGAAAGTCTATGGCAGGCAAGTCCAACTGCGCCCATCGGGGCTCCGGCATTTTCTTCCACGCCTCGAAAGCTTTGAGCCTGAAATCCAGAACCCATTCCGGTTCCCCGCGCAACGACGAAATCCTGCGAACGACGGATTCATCCAACCCCTTGGGTATCGCCTCGTTTTCAATATCCGAAACGAAACCATACTTGTATTCGCCTTGCGTCAATTCCTCTATCGCTTTTTTCCCGTCCTTTTTCCCGTTTTCTCTTTTCATACGGATATTTTTCATTATACCGGCAAAGGTAGGACAATTTTTGTTATTTAGAACGATTCTTAATAAATTATTTCTATCACCTATCGGTTTTTTCGATAAAAAAACGGGGATAGCGCCGTATGATATTGCCTATCAGACAGTTAATTTCATTTTCCAATACCGGCTTTTTGTCCCCTGCGGTAATAACTACCCCAAATGGTACAACTCAAATACCAGCTATTCAAAAAAATGATATCTTTGCCTAATTTAGAAACGTTCTAAATTGTAAGATGAAATTAAACGAACTAAAACCCGGACAGAAAGCCGTCATCACCCGTAGTTCGGGGACCGGATTACCGTTAAAATTGCTCGAAATGGGCTGTGTGGAAGGCGCCGAGATTGTTTTTGTCAATAGGGCGACCTTCGGCACACCTTATTACTTTATTATTGATTCGACAAGAATTGCCTTGGGAAAAGAAATCGTATCTGAAATAGAAGTGGAATTGAAAGATGATGAAAAATAAGAAATATAAATTGGCATTGGCGGGCAATCCCAATACGGGAAAAACGTCTTTGTTTAACAAATTGACCGGATTGCACAAAAAGATAGGAAATTATCCGGGGATTACCGTTAGCCGGGTAAGTGGGACGTTTCATTTGGACGA
>CAZQPD010000013.1:0-16453 GCA_964595235.1 uncultured Polaribacter sp. | reverse complement strand
TTCGGGACTGAAAATCCTCCGGATGTCGATACCGAGGTGCAACAGGCTGTCCGCCAAATGGATATATTTGCCTGTTCCGGCTTGCGGAATGATGCCCGTCTGGTTGGTTACCAGGGCAATTCTCTTGCCACGAAGGAGTGGAAGATACTCCGGTACCGACGAAGCCCCGGGCAATACCGTAAGTTGTGGAGGCAGGGCTGTCGAATCCCGGGTGTCCGGGAGCTTATGTGCCGTTGCCGTGTGAGCATTTCGCAGACATGCGGCAGATAATAACAAGAGGATGGCAAATGGAAAGAAATATGTATTTTTGAACATTGTTATGTGGAATTTCGAATTGTTTTTTGCCCGGCGTATTGCATCCGGAAAGCGGCATAAAAGTAGTGTTTCCGCGCCAATTACCAAAATCGGTATCATAGCGGTGGGGCTCGCTATTGCCGTGATGCTCATTGCCGTGGCTACGGGGGTGGGGCTTCAAAAGAAAATAGAGGAGAAAATATCCGGGTTCAACGGTCATATCAGGATTGTCAATTACGACCTGAACAATTCCCTCGTATCGGTAGAACCCGTATCCCTCCGCCAGGATTTTTATCCCGTGTTCGATCAGGTGAAGGGCATTTCCCACATTCAGGTTTTCGCTACCAAAGCGGGTATCATAAAGACGGAAACCGACTTCGAAGGAGTGGTACTCAAAGGTGTGGGAGCGGATTACGATTGGCGTTTTTTCCGTGCGTATTTGACTGCCGGGGCATTGCCGGATTTTTCGGGCGACAAGCCCTCGAATGAGGTGCTGATATCGGCGACTTTGTCAGCGCGGTTGCAGTTGCACACGGGTGATAGTATTGTCGTGTGGTTCGTCCGGAAAGACTTGGATAAAATGCCGAAAGTGAGGAAATTTCGCGTCAGCGGGATATACGATTCGGGGTTCCCGGAGTTCGATAAGACCTATGTAATCGGGGATATCCGTCAAATTCAGCGTTTGAACAAATGGAAGCCCGGGCAGGTAGGTGGGTTCGAAATTTTGGTGTCGGATTTCGACCAAATCGGGAATATTACCCGTAAGGTGTACCGTCATATTCCCCCTGAACTGAATGCGTATTCCATAGTGGAAAAATTTCCTGTCATATTCGAGTGGATATCGCTGTTCGATTCGAATATAGCGGTGATTCTGTTTCTGATGTTTCTCGTGTCGGGATTTAATATGATCACGGTATTACTCGTGATGGTTTTGGAACAAACCCGTACGGTAGGGATATTGAAAGCCTTGGGAAGCGGAAACCGGAGCATCCGGCGGATTTTCCTCTTACAAGCCACGCGGTTGGTTATACGTGGCGTATTGTGGGGGAATGCATTGGGATTGTCGCTGTTGCTGCTTCAGAAATATACCGGCTTTTTGAAGTTAGACCCGCAGACGTATTATGTCAGTCATGTTCCGGTGGATGTCAATCCGTGGCATATTTTGTTGCTCAATACCGGAGTGGTGGTGCTAACTTACCTGCTGCTGGTACTCCCTTCGTATTTTATCGTCAAAGTGGATCCCGTACGTGCCATACGCTTCGAGTAAATCCGGATTTCCGGTATCCAAAGCTCCACCGGACGAGAAATTCTATTTTTGTACTTTTGCAGGGATTCAAAAAAATATTTGTATCATGAAAAAAATATTGATGTTCGCTGCTGCCGGGTTATTGGCGCAGGTACTGTTTGCCCAAAAGACTTTTACCAATAAGGAAGGTAGTAAGTACGAATTTACTGTCGTTAAGAATCTCGATGCTACTCCGGTGGAGAACCAGAACCGTACGGGAACGTGTTGGAGTTTTTCCACCTTGTCTTATATGGAATCCGAATTGATACGTATGGGGCACGAGCCGGTGGATTTGTCTGAAATGTATATCGTTCGTAATGCCCTGATAGGCAAAGCGGAAACCTACCTTCGTATGAACGGGCATTCCAATTTCGACCAAGGCGGGGCGTTTCATGACATACCTTGGGTGATACGCCGCTATGGTATCGTTCCGGAACATGTGTATATGGGATTGAATTACGGGTACGACAAGCACAACCATAACGAGATGATGGCTGCCCTGAAAGGTATGGTGAAGGGATTTAATGAGAAAAAACAAGGCGGAAAGCTGCTCCCCAATTGGAAGAAAGCCTTTACCGGTGCCGTGGATGCATATTTGGGGGAATTGCCGGATGACCTGCATGATTTTACATTTACCGAAAACGGTAAAACGTATAATCCTTATACCTATGCCGCTTCACTCGGCTTGAATATGGACGATTATATCAGCCTCACTTCTTATACCCACCACCCTTTTTATTCGAGTTTTGTCCTCGAAGTTCCCGATAATTGGGCGATGAAAACCAGCTATAACCTTCCCCTCGACGAGCTGATGGAAGTAATGGAATACGCCGTGATGCACGGCTATACATTCGCTTGGGGTGCCGATGTATCCGAGAAAGGTTTTTCCCATTCGGATGCTCTGGCGATAGTCCCCGAGGATGAGGAGACGGTCAAGGAGAAAAAAAGCGATAAGCTGTATTTCGAAAATGAAAATAAAGAGCAGGTACCCAATGCCTTTATGCAACCGGTAAAAGAGAAATGGGTAACACAGGAAGAACGTCAGAAAGCCTTCGACGAACAGACGACTACCGATGATCACGGTATGCATATCACGGGAATCATCAAAGACCAGACCGGAAAGAAATATTTTATCGTCAAGAACTCATGGGGTACCAAATACAACGAGCGCGACGGCTATTTCTATGCATCATTTCCCTATGTACGTTATAAGACCATGAACATCATGATCCATAAAGACGCCCTGCCGAAGCATATCAGGAAGAAGATGGGGTGGTAGGGGTTACACCTCCCTGTTACTTTCAATAAAAATATGTTTGATATCCGGGTTCCGGGTGGTAATACGTTGTTTTATTTCGGCGACTTTGTTTTCCATTTCGCGTATGCTGATATTGTCCTTGAAGTTGACATTTAAGCCCAGCATGATATCCTCCGGAGCCAGATGCATGGTTTTGATATTACCGTAGCCTTCCAGTTCGTCAATGCCGGCGAGTATCTCCTCGATTTCTTTGATTTCCGACCGGATAGCCGATTCCCCGATGAGCAAATGTTTGGTTTCTTTCGCCATAAAATAGGCCATATAGCTCAATAGCAAGCCGATGAGAATAGATGAAACCGCATCGAATACCGGGTTGTGAAAATAGTACATCAGGCTTACCCCTGCCAGGGCTATCAACAAGCCGGCGACTGCCGCGGAATTCTCGATGATGACCGCTACCGAAGCGGCATCTTTACTTTCAGTCATAGCTGAAACGATACCGGTAGGATGTACTTTTCTAAATTCCTTCCACCCGATCCATAAACTCGCCCCCTCAAAGACCAGTGCACCGAGCAATACCCCGTAATTCCAGTACATCATACTGCGGGTTACATGCCATTCGCCGTGAGGTTCCTGCAGGTGTTTTATACCTTCGTATAATGCCACCCCTCCACCCAGGGCGAATATAAAAATAGCCACTACGAAACTCCAGAAATATATCTCTTTGCCATGTCCGAACGGGTGTTGTTCGTCGGGAGGTATTTTACTTTTTTTTATCCCCAGTAAGAGTAATAATCCGTTGGTTGTATCGATCACCGAGTGTATTCCTTCGGAGAGCATCGCCGAACTTCCCGTGAAGAACGATGCGATAAATTTCATCACGGCAATACCTAAATTTGCTGCAATGGAAGCGAAAATCGCCAATTTTGAACCGCCGGTAGCCATATTTTAACTGTTTTTGCCGGCAAAAATAGGATAATTATGGTAAAATCATGTTATGTATAATGTATGTTTGGATACAGGACAAAAAATATTTGATATTGAAAATAAGAAAATAAACATTAATTTTAAGTAGGGGTCTGCTGAAAAACCTTAAACACTTGAAAGAGAATAGGTTACGCAACAATAACGATAGTAAAATGCAAGAAAAATAAAGGTTTGATTTAAATATTTTATTTTCTTGTCAAGATAATGCGTTCTGCTTGTTTTGCAATAATTTTCTTATAGAAATCTTTTATTTCTTGGTAATATTTGGCGAGGATTACAGGTGAGTTTATCAATAAAGTAGATTGTATTTCGATTATGTTTTTATTTTTTGTTGTTGTGTACTTGTATAATCCAAGATTATCCGGGAGTTTGAACTCGTCAGAAGATGGAATATTTGTGATTGAGTATTCTTCAGGTATTGAGATATGAATAATGGATGATGTTACCCATGGTTTGTTATAGAAAATTGGATATTCTCTTTTTTCTTGTTTGAAAGGATTTTTGCTCAATTGCATAAAAAGCAAGGGGTTTATGTATATGTTTTTTTCGACGGTTTCGTGATAGTCATTGGTTTTGAATTGAATTAGTTCAATGGTTTTTTTATTTAAATCATTTATGTTGTTTAGTCTGATATTGGTTATCTCAATTGAGGGTGCTTTTTGTTCGAGCCATTTGATTACTTCTTCCTTGCTTTTTCCTTGAACTGTATTTCTGTATTCAAACGCGAAATTATTATTCATTGAAGTTTTTGCAGTTCCTGTAAAGCCGTTTTTTTCATATTTTACAGAAATAGTAGTTATCTTTTTCGAATACTCTTTAGGGAATAGGTCTATCCACTCTGAATTACCATATTTATTAATCACTCTACCTTGAAAATTGTAGTCCCTGTTCGGCAAGACGTTGGGCATGCTGTTTTTTTCAGTAGCATCCAATAGCCAGACTCCTTTTGAGCTTACGGCTCTTGCTATGACATAATTAAATCCGAGTCTGGTTGGGAAGATGGGGATGCCGTTTTTTACGGTACTCAATAATACGGGATCAGCATCAATGCCAGCATATTGAAGCATTGCGATAAGATTCAAGTTGATATCGGCGACATTTCCTTCACCTGCTTTGTATGCTTTGTCAACGCCTAAATCGGTTATGTACCCATATATTCCGTTCCATTTTATTTTATTCTTTACAAATTGAAATACTGTAAGGATTCTATCATCCATATTGGTAATACCGGATAATTCACTATCGAGGTCTTTTATAAAATGATTATGTTTTTTTAATTCTTTTCCAAATTTGTAGCTATTGTATATTTCTGACACGACATTCTCCCAAGTAGTCGAGAAGTTCTTTACTGTTCCGTTTGGGTATCTGATTTGTGTTAGTTCAAATATTATACTTGACATGTAGTTGTGAATATTTCCGGAAAAAGGTTCATCGATTAATGCTGGGATATTTTCTGTATTGATAATATATATCTTTTCTGTAAAAGATAGTTCTGATGAGGTATTCCTTGTCCTACCAACATTAGAAAATTTGTTATTTGTGGGATGGTTGAAAGTTATTGTCCTCTGTTTAGTTTTATTTTTAACTTCAATCTGGTTGTATCCTTTCATTTTTGTTTTATACGTAAAATATTCCGGAATAGATATTACCGTATTCAATTTCATTATTGGAATTTCTTTTTGTAATTCTACTTCATTGAGCATGCTCAAGAAGGGGGTCTCAAAAGTATATTTCCATTCTACAATACAACCGGGTCGTAAATTGGGCATAGTAAATTTTGTGATGTTGTAATATCTATTTCTGTTTTCTTTATAGATTTTATCTTTCGTGAGTTTTGTTGTACTTATTTTACCATTTATCAGGTTATAAGTTGCGGCTTTTATATTTTTCACATATTCTTTGCCTTCTCCGTTATGATATGTCAAGATGTTTTTTGTCGCATACTTATATCCTTCTTCAGTGTATATTTTTATTCTTGTATAGTATTTTTCAATTATTCTAAAACCTTCTTCGTATGAAAAACTAAATTCGGTTTTCCTTTCTGTATACAATACAGCAGCATCAGCTTCGGAATCGAGAGGGTTGACTTCTTCTTCCAATTCACCCTTTGATACTTTACCAAAAGTAAAATTTTGTGCCCACCCCAGTGACAAAGACAGGATAAAAAACAATGTAAAAAGTGATTTTTTCATTTTTCTTTTTTTGTTAAGTTCATTTTAGTATTATCCAACTTATGTATTTCAATAAAGAACTGCCTGAAATCTTCATATAAATTTTTGTCGTATGTTCCTTTGTTTAGTATTATATTACGTTGGTATTTCATACTGTTGCTTGATAGTTTTTTTACGCTTCTTCGATAGGTGCCATAGGGCGTGTCGAGAATGCTGGAATCAGGAATTTGTGATAGCGAATATATGTCAGGAAAGTGTATTATGTAGGTGTCGGTATCTTTATATCCACGCAAAATTTTGAAAGGATTTTTCCGGGCTCTAATTTTAGGCGGAATGAATGAATTTCTATTTAATATATTTATTAGGAATAGGATGCTATCATCCGGATTTTTTATTCCGTATTGTTCTGCTTCGAATTCTATCTCTATTTCATAATATTTCTCGTTTTTGTTGTTTGTCGTATTCAGACTGATAAAGTGAATGTTATTGATGTCGGATAGATAATTTTTCATTCTTCTCTCTAAATTTCTAGATGATAAGCCTTCGAATAATGATAAGTGATTTTCATATTGTGACCCAAAACTTTTTATTGTGGCTTTTCCACGGATACTTCCATTTTCGTCAATAAAAAATTCACCGGAAATTTCTTGTAAGTTCTCTTCTGCTGTATTTGTGCTTGTATGAACTATTTTTCCGCCTTGAGGTGTGATAGCCAGCACGTCTCTGTCGTCGGTAAATGTACTTTTGGTACCAAAAGCCATTTTTTGGTTGGTACATTCCAGCCAGATGCTGTCTTTTTCGCGGGGCAAACACAATATTGCGTGATTTCCTTGCATGGAAACGATATCTCTATCGATGTCATTCTTTGCTTTTCCTGCATGAACGATTGAAAATATCGCAGGGACTTCAGCTATATCCATCAGGGATTTTGTATAGAAAGTTAGGGCTTTGCAGTCTCCATAGCCCAGCATATCAACTTCTCCGGTCATCATAGGTCGCCATCCGCCGATACCGATGGCTACATTTATATATCTCGTTTTCTTTTGCACATAGTCATAAATTACTTTTGCACGTTCTGTGGGGTCCTCAATATTTTCAGTCATTCCCCTTATTTTGCTAACTGTTTCGGCAGATAGATTGTTGCGGGGTTTTAAAAATTTTTCATATATCCATTTCCCAAATTCTTCCCAAGTCTCCGCATCACCATCTATCCCGGAGAGGTGAAACTTGTTAATGCCTATTTTGACATGTGGTACGAGTTCGACAAAACTTGGACTATAAGGTTCCTTTTCAATGGGGGGTATATGGGATATTTTATAACTAACCAACTGTTTGTCAATATATTTCTCTACTTTGTATGCATCGAAATTTTTCTCCTTTTTTTGAATCTGAAAATCATCAGGATATCTGAAGCTATATTCGCTTCTTATAACACCTATATTGTAGTTTTTTATAGGATACCATGTAGGTATTATTGCTGTATTACTCGTCTGTATCTCATACTCAAAACGAACCGTATAAGGATATTCTTTCGGAACAAAATTATAGTAGAGTAATCGCTCATCGGTATATAGTGAAAATCCATCTACTACCGCCTGATTATTCATCTTATTTTTCTTAATGCTGCTTATTTTATTATTATTTGAATCAAAAAAATCGATCTTTATTTTTTGAATCCGTTGACTTTTGTTGTAATTTATCTTTATGTTAGATAAATAATCCGCATCATTGTTGAATATTTTTATAGCTGTATTTCTATGGATGGTCATTTTTTGTCGGCTTATCAATTCAACATCTAACTTGTCATAAAGTACTACCGCATCAGCATTCTCGACTATTGAATCCGTAATAATTGGTATAAAAAAATCTTGCGCTACCAGTGAAAAAGTGATGATAGTTAATATTGTGCTAATTACTCCTTTTTTCATTCATTTTAGCTATATCTTAAGCAAAGATATTAAAAATATTTTTTTATAGATATATGTAAGAAAATCTTAACTTTGCATTCATCATCACCACAGCAGGGTATTTTTTTGTATTATGTCATATAATAAGTTTTTCACCTTCGCCTTCTACAACCTCGATAATTTGTTCGATGTATTCGACGACCCCGATACCCTGGATGACGATTTCACCCCGGAAGGCAAGCGAAAATGGACTTATAAGAGATACAAACGGAAGTTGGCAAAAATAACCCGCATTATCAGCGAATTGGGCAAGGATGTTGCCCATGAGCCTCCTCTGCTGGTAGGATTGGCGGAACTGGAAAACGAAGAGGTCGTCAAGGACCTGGTCATGAGCCCGGCACTGAAGGACTACCATTACGGTTATGCGCATTATGATTCCCCCGACGAAAGGGGAGTGGACGTAGCCCTGCTCTACCGTAAGTCTCATTTCGAACTTATCGACTCCCGCCCGCATACCGTCTATATTTTCGACGAGAACGGTCACAGGGATTATACCCGTGACATATTGTGTGTCAGAGGAAAAATTTTCGGCGAACCATGGGTGATTATCGTAAACCATTGGCCCTCGCGCCGCCATGGTACCGGAGAGACCGAGCACAAACGCCTCAAAGCCGCAGAAGTGGTGAAAGATGTCCTGAATGAAATCAGGGAAAAAAATCCCGGAATCCGCATTTGTATCATGGGTGACTTCAACGACGAACCCGGCGACGAGAGTATCCGCTACCTGGTGGATGACAGGCTGTATAATCCCATGCAAGGCTTGAAAGCCAAAGGCTTGGGAACCACCAACCACAAAGACAAGTGGTATATGTTCGACCAAATTATTTTATCCAAAAACACATTGGATGGAGCCTCCGGCAAATGCGAATTCAAGTATGTAGATATTTTTCGAACCGAAGAAAACAGCATCTGGAAAGGTAAGAAGAAAAACCAGCCCTTTCGTACGTATTACGGAAAAAAATATACCGGAGGGCAGTCCGATCATTTCCCCGTGGTGGCTTATTTCGAAAAAAAATCCTGAATATCCAATCATTTTATACATTTGCCCTTCATAATAAAAACAGAATATTATGTACAGAACACATGACAACGGCGCCCTGCGAATCGCCGACAAAGGTAAAAAGGTTATCCTTTCCGGATGGGTGCAACGCATTCGTAACAAGGGGTTTATGATATGGGTCGATCTGCGCGACCGTTACGGTATTACCCAATTGGTGTTCGACAGGGAACGCACGGCGCCGGAAATCATGGAGCAAGCGGCGGCATTAGGACGTGAATATGTGATAAAAATATCCGGTACGGTACTCGAACGTGAATCGAAAAATCCGGCTTTACCCACAGGTGACATCGAGGTACTCGTGGAGGAAATCACATTGCTCAATACCTCTGCCGTCCCACCCTTCACCATCGAGGACGAAACCGATGGCGGCGATGAACTACGAATGAAATTCCGCTATCTCGACATTCGCCGTAATCCCGTGAAAAACAACCTGGTATTCCGTCATAAGGTAAGTATGGCGGTGCGCAATTACCTCTCGGGCGAAGGCTTTATCGATGTGGAAACCCCGTATTTAATTAAGTCCACTCCCGAAGGGGCGCGGGATTTTGTAGTACCTTCCCGGATGCATCCCGGACAATTCTATGCCTTGCCCCAATCCCCGCAGACATTCAAACAACTGCTCATGGTAGCGGGAATGGATAAATATTATCAAATCGTAAAATGCTTTCGCGACGAGGACCTTCGCGCCGACCGGCAGCCGGAATTCACACAGATAGACTGTGAAATGGCATTCGTGGAACAAGAAGACATTCTCAATACCTTCGAAGGGTTGATCAGGCACCTGTTGAAAGAGATAAAAGGTGTCGAAACCGGCGCTTTTCCCCGTATGACCTACCGGGAAGCCATGCACCGGTACGGCAATGACAAGCCGGATATCCGCTTCGGAATGGAATTCGGATACCTGAATGACGCCGTAAAGGGGAAAGACTTCAAAATATTCGACCAGGCGGAAGCGGTAATAGGCATAGCTGCACCCGGTTGTGCCGGCTTTTCGCGAAAGCAAATCGACAAACTCACCGGTTTTGTACGACAACCGCAAATCGGTGCCAAGGGCTTGGTGTGGGTAAAATATGCCGCAGACGGCACCTTTAAATCATCGGTGGATAAATTCTATTCTACAACGGATTTCGAAAAATGGGCTGGAATTACCGGCGCCAAACCCGGTGATTTGATGCTGGTACTCGCCGGCGGACTACATGAAACACGCACACAGTTGAGCGCTTTGCGTATGGAAATGGCAGAGATATTAGGCTTGCGGAATCCGGAAGAATTCGCCCCCCTATGGGTAGTGGATTTCCCGCTGTTGGAATGGGACGGGGAAACCGGACGTTATCATGCCATGCACCATCCGTTTACCTCGCCAAAACCGGAAGATATACCGTTGCTCGATACCGATCCGGGTCAGGCCAGGGCTAATGCTTATGATATGGTGCTCAATGGTAATGAAATCGGAGGGGGTTCCATCCGTATCCATGACCGTAAATTACAGGAAAAAATGTTCGAACTACTCGGTTTTACCCCGGAACAAGCGGAGTACCAATTCGGTTTTCTGATGAAAGCTTTCGAATACGGCGCACCGCCCCACGGTGGAATAGCTTTCGGCTTGGACAGGCTGGTGGCTATCCTGGGTGGTCAGGAAAGTATCAGGGACTTTATCGCATTCCCGAAGAACAATGCTGGAAGAGATGTCATGATTGACGCTCCTTCCAAAATTGACCCGGAACAACTCGAAGAGTTGTATTTGGAAATTCTTTCGAAGAAATGATATACAGAGTAAAAAAATGACCCCTCGCCGAAAAAATAATACCCTTTTCGGTATGTTAAGATAAAGTTAAAAAGATGTTAAATATGTTAAAATGATATGGACAAATTGTGGATGAAAGGTAAAATGTTATATATTTGCAGCGTCTATGAAAAAGGGTAAGTGCCTACTTGCCCTAGGGGGTAAATAAGAAGGACCCAGCTTAATGCTGGGTCTTTTGTTTTTTACGGTATATTTTTTGTATTTTTACACCATAGTAAGTTTAACATTAGAGTTTCAAGTTATGAAAAAACTATTAATATTCACGGTATTACTTTTGGCAATGACTGCATGCGACAAGGAGAAAACCTTTTATGTAGCCGATCATTATGCACCTGGGGGAGGTTTGTTGTATCGCGAGAATGAGTCGGACGAATGGAAAACATTCGAAGGAACCATACGGGGGTTTGAATATGAGGAGGGTTATTTGTACCGTGTCAAAGTAAAGATTTCCAATCATGAGGGTAAAATACAGTATGATTTGGTTTCGGTGGAGAACAAGCAAAAGACAGATTACCTCGAACGAAAAGAAAAGCTCACCCGTGCTCTATCTTCAAAATGGCTTGTAAAGTCGATTCAGGGGGGCAAACCAACAGACGGTGAAGCGCCGTATTTCACAATTGCCGGAGATGACATTACCGGTTTTGCCGGTTGTAACAAGGTATTCGGCAAAGTATCTTTCGGGCTTGACGGTGATTTCCGTGTTTCCGGTTTGGGAGGTACCAAGAAGCTGTGTCCTGGCGCTATGGCAGTGGAGCGGGCTTTTTTCAAGGCATTCGGTGCTGTCCGTACTTTTGAATTGAAAGGGGGGGGATTGCTATTGAAGGATGCAGACGGTACGGTGTTGGTAGAGGCGGAACAAGCTCCTTCCGGAACGGAACTCGACGGTCATTGGGTGGTGACTGCCATTGAGGGTTTCCTGAATACTACCGGGATGTACCCGGAATTTACCATCGAAGGGAATAAAATCAGCGGGAACACTTCCTGCAACCACTTTTCAGGTACCCTGTCGGAAGTGGGGGGTGGTAAATTTGTCTCCTCCGGGGATATAATGGCGACCAAGAAATATTGCCCGCGTACCATGGAAGTGGAGAAAGTTTTCTTATCCGCATTGAGGAAGGCGACGGTTTATACCGTGGAAAAAGATTTGATACATGTTTTCGGTAATGAAGGTAAGCCTTTGTTTACCGCCATGTTACGAAAATAAATCCGGTTGGTTTTGGCTTTGTTCATAACCGTAATCTACCGAAAGATTTTTGCTCTTTGACGCTGCGACCGCCAAGCGGTCGCAGCGTTCGTTTTGAGGGTGTCCGGTATGACCTTTTATCCAGATGAATTCCGGTTTGTATTTGAGGTACAGGGGATAAAAGCGTTTCCAAAGATCGGGATTTTTTACTTTCTCATACCTTTTTTTATGCCATCCGTATATCCATTTTTTGTTCACCGCATCGGTGACGTATAGTGAATCGGTGTGAACGATGACCCGCAGGTTGTCGTGTTTTAGTTTTTCCAATGCCACGATGACCGCCATGAGTTCCATCCGGTTGTTGGTGGTGAGTCGGAAACCCTCTGAAAATTCTTTCCGGTAGGGCTTGCCCACCCATTCCATAATGATGCCGTAGCCACCGGGTCCGGGATTGACGGAGCATGCCCCGTCCGTATAGATGTGTATAGTGTCCATGTCTATTTTGTAAATATATAAAAATCACCGGTGTTTTAGGTCCCGGAAATTTGGTAAATGTTTGATCGTGTATTTTTTCAGCTGGCGCTAAATGCGGACACTCCGTAGTCCCTGTTCCTGTCGTATGTATATCCGGCAAGAATAAATGGGAATAAGTTGTACTGCTATTTGAAAGCCTGAATGCCTGTGATGTCCAGCCCTGTGATAAGCAGGTGGATGTCGTGGGTTCCTTCGTAGGTGATCACACTTTCGAGGTTCATCATATGCCGCATGATGGGATAATCCCCGGTGATGCCCATTGCCCCGAGGATTTGCCGGGCTTCACGGGCTATTTTTAGTGCTATTTCCACATTGTTCCTTTTTGCCATGGATATTTGGGCGGAGGTAGCCCTGTCTTCATTTCTCAATACCCCGAGGCGCCAGGTGAGGAGTTGGGCTTTGGTGATTTCCGTGATCATTTCCGCCAGCTTTTTTTGTTGGAGTTGGAAGGAGGCTACCGGCCGACCGAACTGTGTGCGTTCTTTGGCGTAGCGCAGGGCGGTATCGTAGCAATCCATTGCGGCGCCGAGTGCTCCCCAGGCGATGCCGTAGCGTGCGGAGTCCAGGCACATGAGCGGAGCTCCGAGTCCGTCTTTTCCGGGGAGTAAGTTCTCTTTGGGAACCTTGACGTTGTCGAATATGAGTTCTCCCGTAGCGGAGGTACGAAGCGACCATTTGTTATGGGTTTCGGGCGTGGTAAAACCCTCCATGCCCCGCTCTACGATGAGTCCGCGGATACGCCCGTCTTCTTCTGATTTTGCCCAGACCACGGCGATATCGGCAAACGGCGCATTGGAAATCCACATTTTGGCGCCGTTGAGCAGATAGTGGTCGCCCATGTCCTTATACCGGCTCTCCATACCGCCAGGATTGGACCCGTGGTTGGGTTCGGTAAGCCCGAAAGCCCCCATGAGTTCTCCGGTAGCGAGCTTGGGGAGGTACTTTTTTCGTTGTTCCTCCGTGCCGAATTTGTAGATGGGATACATCACCAGTGAGGATTGTACCGAAGCGGTGGAACGTATCCCGGAGTCTCCTCTTTCTAGTTCCATCATGATGAGCCCGTAGCTCATTTGGTCTAATCCTGCACCTCCGTATTCCGGGGGGATATAAGGACCGAAAGCGCCTATTTCCGCCAGTCCTTTTAGAATGTGTTTGGGGAATTCGGCTTTTTGTGCCACTTCTTCTATGATAGGGGAAATTTCGCGCTTTACCCATTCACGTGCAGCATCCCGTACCAACAGGTGTTCTTCGGTAAACAGTTCGTCAGTCAGATAATAATCGGGGGCTCGGTATAAGTCTTGTGCCATTGTAATTATTTTTTATGAGAATGAATGCAAAAGTACAATAGAATTCCGGATGAAAAACTTGATGCTTGTCAATAATCAGGTCAAAAATCCAAAAATATCCGGGCTGCCGAACGCCCGGGCGCTTCCACTTCCAGGTCGAGAAAATATCCGAAAGGGGTTTGTGCTACGGTATATCCGGCATTTTGAAGGCGCGCTTCCACCCGGTCGAACATCTCTTTGGTCTCCGCCGGAGGCGCTTTGCTGGTCGAAAGATGTGCAAACGAGTGCAAGATGACATGCCGGCTGTCGTTTTTCTTTGCTCCCCATTTCAGGTTTTTTACGAGTTTCGTTTCGGTTTTTCCGGGAAGTTCCAAGTCTTTTTCTTCCATTTGTATGAAAGCGACCAATACGTTTTGGTAGGTTTTGCCTTCCGGGATATCGGGGAAGTTTTCCAGGGTCTTAATTTTTGGTAAATATGAAAAACGGTTACAATAGATCATAAGTAGTTTCATAGGTATGAAATTTTCCGGTGTCAAAAGTACATAAAAAAAAGCCACTTTATGCCATTTTGTCCCTATATATAATAAAGGTGTGGTTATTGATATCCGTTTTGTGTATTTTAGTATAATCAAAACAAAAATATTATGGTTACATTATCGATAAAAGACATCAAAAAGGTTCCTGAAAAATACCGCGATAAGGTAAAAGAGGTTATCGAGGAGCGGCACGGCTATTATTCCGTTTTTTTTAAGAAATACGATAAACCCATGGTGATGGAAGTGATATTCAAACAAACCGCTTCGCTGTTTACCGTGAGTGTATCATTGAACATGAAATCAAAAAAAGTGCTGTCTGTGGCCGAAGGAAATGAAATACTGCCGGTTGTCAATTCCCTTTTTTCCGGTTTTAAGAAAGCCGTAAAGAAACAATATGAGTTGGAGAAAAAAGAATATCTATATAAGAGAAAGCGCAAAGGGCGAAAAAAATGATTTTCCGGTTCAAATATTTAAGCCGGCGTTTTCCGGCTTTGGCGGTATGGCCTTTTATTATTCTCAAATACAATGAGAGCAAGCAAGATGAAGTATTGATAAACCACGAGCGAATTCATTTGCGGCAGCAGATAGAAATGCTTTGGCTACCTTTCTTTATTTGGTATATCTTGGAGTTTTTGATTCGATGGTTGCGCTACAGGGATGCTTTCCGTGCGTACCGGGAAAATAAGTTTCGAACGGGAAGCCTACCGGAATGATACGGACCCCGGATATCTTAATCGAAGGCGTTTTTGGGCTTTTGTAAAGTATTTGTAAACCCTGCGGTTGTTTTTGAAAATGAATTTACGGTTCGAAGTCGTATAACCCGATGGCGTCCGATACGTGATACTGTCCTATGGCATCCCTTCGCAATTGTGCAAGGTGTGCCCCGGAATGTAGTTTTTCCCCGAAATCAAATGCCACCGAACGGATATAGGTTCCCTTGCTGCATTCGATGCGGAAATATACATCCGGCAGTTGTATGCGGGTGATGTCGAATGAATGGATATGGACTTTGCGGGGTGGCAACTCTGTTTTTTCGCCCCGTCTTGCTTTTTCGTACATCCTTTCCCCTTTTTTCTTTATTGCGGAATAGATGGGAGGGCGTTGAAGTATTTCGCCGGTCATTTCCCGTGCGGCATCCTTTACCATTTTTCCGGTTATGTGCTCGAAGGGATACGTTTTGTCGATGTCTGTCTCGAGGTCATACGACGGAGTCGTTGCCCCCAGCCTGATGATTCCCGAATATGTTTTCGGGAGCCCTTGATATTCGTGTATTCTTTTGGTCATTTTGCCGGTACAAACGATGAGCAGCCCGGTAGCCAGCGGATCCAAGGTGCCCGCGTGTCCCACCTTGATTTTTTTTATACCGTATTTATCCTTTATCCGGTCCCGTATATGTTTTATTACCCCGAACGAACTGATGCCGGCGGGCTTGTCGATGAGGAGTAATTTTCCTTCTGTGTAGGGATTCATCCGGTGAATATTAACTAATGCAAAGGTACGGAATCTATATAACTTTGGGTCTGCTTATATGGGTTGGACGAAAATCACAAGGTAGCGTGTAAATGAAAAATAGTGAATGATGAATATAGTGAAAATTTCTCCCTCGTCGAAAATCCAACCGATGTCCTGCATTCGCCCAACTATCAACTTATAACTCAAAACTATCAACTACAAAAGATTTCTCATTCCGGTCGAAATGACACGCGTCTCCAACTATCAACTCAAAACTAAAAACAAAAAAGGGTCTGCTGAAAATCACAGAAGTGCCTGAATTTTTTAGCTTGTGAGAGGGCAGAGCGTTAAGAAAATGCCCGGTGGGCATTTCTAACCGGTGAGCCAGCCTGCCGCGCGGAAAATATAAATACTTCGAATTGAATTAGTGTCAAGTCAAGTATATTCCTGCCGTACCAAGCATTTGAAAATATGCGGGATAGCTTCGTTAAAATATTCCACCGTAGCGCTGCTATGCTGAAAAATTTATGCCTTGCTCTCCACCATATTTTCTGCAACTTACACGACATCATATACCTGACTTGACACTGGTTAAAAAAGGCAGGTGCTTCTGTGGAACGAAAACACGATATTTTT
>CAZQPD010000012.1:0-6337 GCA_964595235.1 uncultured Polaribacter sp. | reverse complement strand
GCAACGCCTACAAATTTTTCAAGATAAAATCCGTCATCCGGCGGTACAAATGCAAGCGGGTATTCTTACCGCGGTAGATGCCATGGGTACGGTCGGGGTATATTTCGCTATCGAAAGGAACACCGGCTTCTATCATGGCATTTATCATCCGCATGGTGTTCTGTACGTGTACATTATCATCCCCGCTACCGTGGATAATGAGAAAATTTCCCTTGAGTTTTCCGGCAAAAAACAACGGTGAATTATCGTCATATCCGCCGGGATTTGCCTCCGGTAATCCCATATACCTCTCGGTATAAATGGTATCGTAAAAACGCCAAGAAGTGACCGGCGCCACGGAAATAGCCATCTTGAACATATCATTACCTTTGAGGATAGCGTTCGCCGCAACAAATCCGCCGAACGACCAACCCCATATTCCGATGCGCGAAGCATCGATATACGGCAACTGTCCCAATGCACGGGCGGCGGCGATTTGGTCGGCAGTTTCGTATTTTCCGAGTTGCCCGTACGTACAATGTGTAAAATCCCTGCCCCTGCCTCCGGTACCTCTACCGTCCACACTTGCTACGATATAGCCTTTGTTCGCCAGGATGTGATACCAATATTCGTCGAAACCCGTCCATTTGTCCATCACCGTCTGTACCCCGGGACCCGAATATTGATACATGAGCAACGGGTATTCATTTTCCGGATTGAAATCCGGGGGAAATATCATCCACATATTGAAGTCGCCATTGGCTGTATGCAGGGTGGAAAAACGTTTTTCCCCAAGGGAATAATCCGATAATTTTTCTTTCAATTCACTGTTGTTCAACACTTCCCGCAGAGGATTTCCGTCGCTGTCATACAAGGTATAGACGGGCGGGGTGTCCGGATCTTGGTGGTTGAGTATAAAATAGCGGTAGTCATCGCTGAACAAAGGGCGGTTGATACCGCGTGCGGGACCCAGGCGTTTGAGATCGCTTCCGTCTGCATTGACGGAATATAATGTGCGTGTCATACCACCGTCGCGTGTGGACTGGAAAAAGAGTTTTCCGCTACCGGCATCGTACCCGTAGAAGCCGGTTACTTCCCAATCACCCGACGTAACCGCATTGAGTAAACGCCCGTCCGGGGCATACCTGTACAAGTGCTGGTAGCCGTCCTTCTCACTGCTGATGATAAATCCGCCGTCATCGAGAAAAGTCAATATGTCCCGCACATTGATATAGGTATCCGAGGTCTCGTGATAGACCGGAACGGGTACCATATCCTTCACGGACACCTCGAACAAGTGAAAGTCGTTCTGCAAGCGGTTCATGGTACGGAACGACAGTACTTCCGGATCCTTGGTCCATTTGATACGCGGAATGTATTCGTAAGGTACCGGGATCTCGACACCGGATATAATACCTGTCGCCAGTTCATAAATGTGCAGGCTTACTTTGGAATTTTGTTCGCCGGCTTTGGGGTATTTGAACCGGGTGACCGACGGATATAAGTCATTGCCGAAAACACTCATTTCGAACTCCGGGACACGGCTTTCGTCGAAGCGCAAATACGCCAGATGGCTCCCCGTACTGTTCCACTGGAAAGCGCGGACAAAGCCGAACTCCTCCTCATACACCCAGTCGGTCAATCCGTTGATAATGCTGTTCACGGCACCATCGGTGGTAATCCGGACGGTTGAGCCATTTTGCAAATCCTTATAATACAAATCATTATCAAATACAAAAGCTACCTTATCGCCTGCGGGCGAAAATGCCGGCGACTGGATTTTTCCGTCGAATACTTTTTGCAGGTTTCGAGTTTTCAGATCGAATACGTAGTATCCGGCGCGTTTGGAATGCCGGTATATGGGTTCGGTGGCGGTGGCTACCAGGACTTTGGAGCCGTCCCGGCTAAATGTATATTCGTCTATGGGGAATGACAGTTCCTTTCCGGCGAGGGGGGTATCCACATATTCGAGGTTTTCGAACCGGTAGCGGTTGATGTTCCGGGTACCGTCAGGGGCATTTTCCAACACGGTATAATAGCCACCGGGGAAGCGTTTTAACTCATTTAAATATTTGGGGTAAAAGGTATAATCCACCCACATATCCTCGAGGGTAATCTGTTTTTTTTCCTTTCCGGAAAATGCGGTTTGAGTGGCTTTCCGTGTTTCTGCCGGGTTATGGGATGACGCTGTGGCGGTACGGGAAGCCGAACGTGAAGAAGACAGGGCGGTTTCCGGTGTATGACAAGCTAATGTCAAGAACAAAAAAGCGAGAACCAGGGCTGTTGTTTTTTTCATTTTCTATGGCTTATTATCGAAGGTTTTTTCTATTTTTTTTCTCATGAGACGGATGTACAAACGTGGGAACGACTTGTATAAGAGGTAAGAAAGGTATGCTGTCTTGCCGAGGAACAGGCTTCGTTTCTTACGGGTATAAGCCTTCCATACGGCACATGCTACCGCCCCGGGGGTCAGTATTTCGTTTACCGTCTTGTCGCCTTCCACCCCGCTTCTGATTCCGGTATCGACGAAAGTGGGATATACCATCATCACGTGTATATCCGGGTGTTCGGCTTCCAATACCCTGAAGAATCCTTCCATCCCGAATTTTGAGGCGGCATAAGCGGTTCTGCCTATCACGGGGGCATAACCTATCACACTGGATATATTGATAATGCTTCCGGCGTTCCGGATGATTCCGTCGAGGAAATAATAAGCGGAATAGACGCTACCGTGCAGGTTGGTACGGATGAGTTCCTCATAAGTCCGGAGGTCGTATTCCCGGTCGAAGCGGTGGATGTAGGTAATTCCGGCGTTATTAATAAGTACTTGTATGTCAATATTTTTTTCTTTGAGAATCCGGGCGGCTTCCCGCATTTGTTCCCTGTCGCCCACGTCGGCTTGCAGGGTGATAATATCGACGGTTTTGTCGAATTCACGGGCGAGTCCGGAGAGTTTTTCCGCATTTCGTCCGAGCAGGACGAGGTTCATTCCGTTGCGGGCAAAACATTTGGCGAAAGCCTTACCCAACCCGCCGTAGGCACCGGTTATCAACACATAGGGTTTCATGATTTTCTCTTGGATTTCAGTGGCATACGGCTATAAGGAATACTAGGGTCGAACAGATAGCGGTAAGTCGTGTGTACCTTGTTCCGTTTGTCATAGCCCAGTCGTTCGATGAATTTTATCATAGCGGGGTTAAAGTCGCCGATACCGTGCATTTCCAGTATTTCATAGGAGGTATCCGGGAGAATCACTTTCTGGGCGGCACGGGTAATGGCGTTGGTCACTCCTTTGCCATCGAACTCGGGTACGACTCCGAATATGATTCCCAGCATTTTTTTGTTTTTTACGAAAGTCTTGTAATACAGGAATTTGATTTTCCCCCACAAATTGAGTTTTCCGTTCAGATGCTTGAATATTTGATTCAGTTCGGGTATCATGATAAAAAAGGCGATGGGTTCCCCGTGGTAGTATCCGAACCATGCGAGGCGTTCGTCGATGACGGGTTTGAGCGACATAAATATCACTTTTGCCTGGCGGTAAGACATTTCTGCTACGCCTGTGTGTTTAGCCCATGCTTTGTTGTAGATGGTTCTGAAGGGTTCTATATAGTCGATGAGATTTTTCTTTTTGATATGAGTGAAGGAGAATGCGGGGTTTGCCAGGATTTTGTCGGCTTTCTCCGCATAGGCGGGGTTCATGGGTTTGCGTGCATAGCGCATGAAAGTAAACTGGTTGAAATAGACTTTGAATCCGTAGGATTCGAAGAAATCCTTGTAGTAAGGCGGATGGTAATTAGCCAGGTAATTGGGTTCCTCGTCAAATCCTTCTGTCAGGAGTCCCCAGAACTTGTCGCGGTCGCCGAAATTGACGGGTGCTTCCATGGCGGCCACTCCTTTGCTGATGAGCCATTCTTTGGCGGTATCAAAGAGGGTAAAAGCAGCTTGTTTATCGTTAATACATTCGAAAAAACCCATTCCACCGACCGGGTAGTCGTTGTTTTTCAATTTGGTTTTGTGATTGATAAAAGCGGCGATACGTCCGGCGTCACGTCCGTGGGAATCCCGGAGTAGCCACAGGCGGAAATTATCGTCGCGGGCGACAGGGTTTTTTTTCCGGTCGAACACCGAGAGGATGTCTTTGTCCAGCGGCCGTATCCATTGGGGGTAGTCCTTATAGACGGCGAGTGGCATTTCGAGGAAATCGCGCATCAGTTTGGCGGTCGTAACGGGAATGATTTTCATGTCGGTTGTCGTAAGTTTTAAGATAATTATTCAGGGAGTTCCGGTAGTGCGGATGTATAATTCCTCCATTTTTCCAATACATTGTCGAAATCAGTGGGTAGCTCGCTATCGAAAAACATTCTTTCCCCTGTGGCCGGATGGGTAAATCCGAGGGTTTTGGCGTGCAATGCGTGCCGTGGCATGAGTTCAAAACAATTTTCTACAAATTTTTTATATTTAGAAAATGTTGTGCCTTTGAGAATTTTGTTTCCGCCGTATCTTTCGTCGTTGAACAAGGGGTGTCCTATATGGGTAAAATGTGCCCTGATTTGATGGGTTCGTCCGGTTTCCAGTTTGCATTGAACGAAAGTGACATATCGAAAACGTTCGATGACTTTATAGTGTGTTATGGCATATTTTCCGGTAGTACCACCGGGGAATACCGTCATTTGGAGGCGGTTCTTGGGGTTCCGGGCTATATGTCCTTCGATGGTTCCTTCATCTTGTTCCAGATCGCCCCATACCAGAGCGAAATAGAGTCTGTCGGTCGTACGGTGGTAAAATTGCATGGAAAGGTGGTTCATGGCTTTTTCGGATTTTGCCACAACGAGTAATCCCGAAGTGTTTTTATCGAGACGGTGGACTAATCCCGGGCGTCCTTCGGCATTTTGAGGGAGTTTTTCGAAATGGAACAGCAAGCCGTTGAGCAGTGTACCGGAATAATTACCATGTCCCGGGTGCACCACCATTCCTGCGGGTTTGTTGACTACGAGCAGGTGTTCATCTTCATAGACGATATCGATGGGGATATCTTCGGGGACGAGCAAGTTCTCATGTGGCGGATGGTTGAATATCATCCGTACTACATCGCCGGGTTTCACCTTATAATTAGGTTTTACCTGTACGTCATTGACATATACATGTCCGAATTTGGCAGCCAGTTGGATACGGTTCCTGCTGGTATTTTCGATAAAATTCATCAAATATTTGTCCACACGGATAGGTTCTTGTCCTTTGTCCGCTACAAAGCGGTAATGCTCGTAACCTTCGATAGCCTGTGGGCTTTCCCCTTGTTCGCCGTTATATTTAAGAGCCTCCTTTTCCATCCCCTAATATTAGGTTTATCACTGACTTTTTGGGTAGTTTGTCTCCTTTTTTCAACCGCTTACCGTTGTGTTTTAACCCCCTGACGATGTTTCTTGCCGGATCGGGTATGTATTCGGGATTGTTTCCTATCTCAAAACCAACGGCACGCAAAGTACTTTCGACGTTTCTTTTGGTCTGCCCGTCACCGGTAAATACCACATCGGGTATGCGTACCATCCGGTAACCCGGAGGGTTCACGGTCAAATACACTTTCCTGTTCTCTTTGACGATATCACCCGGGCGTGGGTCTTGTCTGATAACCGAATTCTTCGGATAATTGGGATTGTAACTCGCCGTGTCGCGTATGACATACCGTAAATCGTATTCTGACAATACTTCAATGGCTTTGTCCACGGTAAGGCGACTCAAATCGGGCACCTCTATTTTCTGGTCGTGGCGGGTGGTAATCCGTAACCAAAAGAACAGTAAAAACAATGCCAGTCCTGCTCCAAGCGCAAGAAATATCCATTGTCTGATAAAATATTTGCTAAAAATAAATTTGATAAAATTTTTCATACGTCTGCCGGTATATTCGGAATTACAAAGATAAGAATATCATTAAATATGCTACGTTTGGAAAAGTTGATGGTTGTTTGTGGTTAGTTGATAGTTTTTAGTTGATAGTGTAGGGAAGCGTGTTATTTCGATACGGAGCGATAGCGGAGGGAGAAATCTTTTGTAATTGATAGTTATGAGTTATGAGTTGATAGTTAGGGGCGGTGTCATCCTATGTTTGCAAAACCAATTTTAATTAACTTTGAAATATTATTAACCATGAAGGAAAAAAGAGAAAAGGGTAAGACTATTATCTGTCATTCCGAACAAGCGACGGAGGAGCTTGGAGGAATCTTTCCCTAAAATCAAAAGATTTCTCACATTCGTTCGAAATGACAGTGCTCCCCAACTATCAACTAAAAACTAATAACTATCAACTAAAAATTAATAACTCAAAACCATTAACTTTTTTCAGCAGACCCAACATAGTTCA
>CAZQPD010000011.1:0-21719 GCA_964595235.1 uncultured Polaribacter sp. | reverse complement strand
GTTCTCGATGACGAGGATGTCTTTCTTGTAAGTTTTGAGCCTTTCGGCGGCTTGTTTGCCATTCCGTCCGTAGCCGCAGATGATGACGTGTTCTTTCATACTATTGATTTTCCGTTGCATTTTTTTTCGTTTGAAATGATTGAGAATGTTGCCATTGGCAATGACTTCGGTAAATACCGACAATACGTACCCGTATATGATGATGCTGGTGATGATTAGGATAATGGTAAAAATTTTCAGCAGGGTATCCGGCGGATGTACCTCACCGAAACCCACGGTGGTGACGCTGATGATGGTCATATACAAAGCATCCACCCAATCGTATTTGTCCGAAAGAAAACGAAAACCCAATGTGCCGGTGATAATCACACCTGCCATCAATACGAATGCGAAATATAGTTTGTGGTTTATCCGCCTTATTTGTGTGGATATGTATTTCTTCCCGGTCGCCATAATTACAGATCAAATACGGAACTCCGCTTACTGCGTATCATATCTTTGAGCCGGAGCAAAAAAGCCAAGGTAAGATATAGTCCGAAAGAAAGACCGGCAGTGACGAAGCTGATATAAATAAAAAAAATTCTCACCTGTGAGGTTCGCATGCCTAATTTTTCCGCCAGACGTGACAAGACGTCAAAACCGTGAATTTCCAACAGATATCTTAATTTTCGCATGGATGATACAGGTATCAGGGTTACAAAAATAGGACATTTGCCGCAAACGGATATATTTTGCCGGTTATTTTGCAGTATAAAAAATATGATTAAATTTGCAGGCTCAAAACCAACTATTAAGATAAGAGTCATGAAGAAAGGCATTCATCCCGACAATTACAGATTAGTGGCATTCAAAGACATGTCGAACAACGATATTTTTATCACCAAATCCACAGCCGATGCCAAAGAGACTATCGAGGTGGACGGAGTGGAGTATCCTTTGGTAAAATTGGAAATTTCCCGTACTTCCCATCCGTTTTATACCGGCAAGCGTAAACTGGTCGATACGGCAGGACGTATCGATAAGTTCCGTTCCAAATACGCCAAGTTCCAAAAGAAATAAATTTCTGTTAACCATACATTTTTTTATAAAGGCTTGCCCCGGAGGGGCAAGCTTTTTTTATGATATCGTTTGATGATTTTTATACTTTGCCGGTTTTTGTTGTATATTTTTTATTCGTATCTTTGTTTTCCGAACAAATATTATCAATATACAAATGGTGGATGAAAAAATCTTGGTGGTAGGTGCCAGTGGTCAAATTGGTTCCGAGCTGACGGTAAAACTCCGCGAAAAATACGGCAAAGACAACGTCATAGCCTCGGATATCCGTAAGGGAAACAAAGAAGTAATGGACGGCATATTCGAATATGTCGATGCTACCGACAAAGCCGCTTTACTCATGGCAATACACAAGTACGGTATCACGACGATCTACCTGATGGCAGCTATGCTGTCGGCTACCGCCGAAAAGCAACCCAAAAAGGCTTGGGATGTGAATATGAACACGCTGTTATACATTCTCGATTTTGCCAAGGAAGGTATCATCCGGAAGGTATATTGGCCCAGTTCCATAGCCGTATTCGGCGAATCCACCCCGCGCGTGGATACCCCGCAGAAAACCATTTTGGAACCTGCTACCGTCTATGGAATCAGTAAGTTGGCAGGTGAACGCTGGTGTAATTATTACCACGACAAATACGGCGTGGATGTGCGCACCTTGCGCTATCCGGGTATTATCTCGTGGAAAACGCTCCCCGGCGGGGGAACGACCGATTATGCGGTGGAAATCTTTCACGAAGCGATAAAAAACTCCTCTTACGAATGCTTCCTCGACCGCTATACTACCTTGCCCATGATGTATATGGAGGATGCACTCAAAGCCACTTTGGACGTCATGGATGGTCCGGCTTTCGATACGTATGTGGCTTACAATGTGGCGGCTTGTAGCTTTAACCCCGAACAGCTCGCTGCAGAAATCAAGAAAATCATACCCGGTTTCAGCATTACCTACAAGCCCGATTTCAGGCAAAAAATAGCCGATACTTGGCCTCATACCATTGACGATTCACTTGCCCGTACCCAGTGGAATTGGTCACACGGGTACGAAATGCCAGATATCGTCCGGGAAATGATAAAAAACCTGAAAGAGAATTATTATTCGTAACGGGAAATAATTGTTTTTTCCGGTTGTCTTTTTTATTCTTCCAGTGTGAAGTTCTCCATGAATTTCGTCGTATAATTTCCTTTGATAAAATCGGGATGTGACATGAGTTGCAGGTGGAACGGAATGGTGGTCTTGATGCCTTCCACTACGAACTCTTCCAGTGCCCTTCTCATTTTGGCGATAGCATCTTTGCGTGTTTCGCCCGTAGCGATGAGTTTGGCTATCATGGAGTCGTAATGCGGGGGGATGGTATATCCCGCATATACGTGGGTATCCACTCTGATACCGTGCCCTCCGGGCAAATGCAGGGTCGTAATGGTCCCCGGACTCGGCATAAAGTTGTGATACGGGTCTTCGGCGTTGATGCGGCATTCTATCGAATGCATTTTCGGAAGGTAATTTTTCCCTGTAATGGGTACTCCCGCAGCTACTTTTATCTGCTCGTATATCAGGTCGTAATTTCCGATGATTTGTTCTGTGATAGGGTGTTCCACCTGGATGCGGGTATTCATTTCCATGAAATAAAAATTCTTGTCCTTATCGACAAGGAATTCCACGGTGCCGACCCCTTCATATTGAATGGCTTCGGCGGCTTTGATGGCGGCTTCTCCCATCTTTTTGCGCAGGCTTTTGGTCATAAAGGGGGAGGGTGCTTCTTCGACCAGTTTTTGGTGCCGGCGTTGGATGGAGCAGTCCCTTTCCGACAGGTGTGCCGCTTTTCCGTATTGGTCACCGATGATTTGGATTTCGATATGCCGCGGGTTGACGATGAGTTTTTCCATGTACATATCGTCGTTGTTGAAGGCGGCGAGGGATTCTTTTTTGGCATTGTCCCAAGCCGTACGCAACTCGTCTTTGCTCCACACGGCGCGCATTCCTTTGCCTCCACCGCCGGCAGTGGCTTTGAGCATAACGGGATATCCGATTTCTCCGGCTATTTTTTCAGCTTCTTCGTAGGATTCGATGATGCCGTCGGAGCCTGGGATGGTAGGTACGCCTGCCGCTTTCATGGTAGCTATGGCGGAGGCTTTATCTCCCATCTTGTTGATCATTTCGGGCGAAGCGCCGATAAATTTAATGCCGTGGTCCCTGCACAGGCGGGAGAATTTGGCATTTTCCGCCAGGAATCCGTATCCGGGATGTATGGCGTCGGCATTGGTGATTTCTGCGGCAGCGATGATATGGGGCATTTTCAGATAAGATTCATTGCTGGGGGGCGGTCCGATACAGACGGCTTCGTCGGCGAACTTGACGTGCAGGCTTTCCCTGTCGGCTTCGGAATATACGGCGACCGATTTGACGCCGATATCACGGCAAGTCCTGATGATTCGCAGGGCTATCTCACCCCGGTTGGCTACTAGTATTTTGTTGAACATAAATGTTGATTCTTTGGTTAGTAGTCGAAAAATTAGTCAAACATACCGGTAAAAATCCCGGATTAGGACGGGTCCACCAGGAACAGCGGTTGTCCGAATTCCACGGGTGAAGCGTCATCCACCAGTACTTTTACGATTTTGCCGCTGACTTCGGCTTCTATTTCGTTGAACAGCTTCATGGCTTCGACGATACACACGACCGTATCTTCTTGTACTTCGTCGCCTACATTGACGAAATTGGGTTTGTCGGGCGCCGGTTTGCGATAGAATGTGCCGATGATGGGGGATTTTATTTCGACGTATTTGGATGTGTCTTCTGCAGGGGTGTCCGTTTGAGCAGCGGTTTTGGCTCCGGGTGCTTGTGCAGCAGGTGCTGCAACGGGTTGTGCCGGTGCCGCTACTACGGGTGAGGATTGGACGATGGTTTTTTCCTTACCGCTGTTGCGGATGCTTATTTTCACGTCTTTCATTTCCAGTTTTACTTCATAAACACCGGATTTTGCGACGAATTTGATGAGGTTTTGAATTTCTTTCAGGTCCATAATGAAAAAGGGTTTTCGGTTAGTGTTATTCAGGATTGTAAGCCCATTTATAGAGGATAGCTCCCCACGAGAATCCGCCGCCGAAGGCGGCAAATAGTAGCAGGTCGCCTTTTTTGAGGCGTGATTCGTAGTCATTCAGCAACAGGGGAAGGGTTGCCGAAGTGGTATTGCCGTATTTATCGATATTTATCATCACTTGCTCCTCGCTGAGGTTCAGCCGGTTGGCTGTGGCGTCAATAATGCGTTTGTTTGCCTGATGGGCGACGAGCCAGTCGATATCTTCTTTCTTTAAGCCGTTCTTTTTTAGGATTTTTTCCGATACATCCGCCATGTTGAACACTGCGTGTTTGAACACAGTTCTTCCGTCTTGGAACACATAGTGAAGGCGTTTTTTTACGGTTTCTTCGGTTGCAGGCATTAGGGACCCGCCGGCGGGTACGCGCAGGTATTCGCGTCCTGTGCCGTCTGATTTCAACAGTTCGTCCAGCACTCCGTAGCCGGGTTCTCCGGGCTCGAAAAGTACGGCGCCGGCTCCGTCGCCGAAAATGATGCAGGTAGCACGGTCGGTGTAGTCTATCATGGAGGAGTTCATATCCGAACCGATGAGGAGTACGCGTTTGTATTTTCCGCTTTCTATATAGGTGGAAGCGGTGGACATGGCAAACAGAAAACTCGAACAGGCTGATATCAGGTCGAACGAGAAGGCTTCGGTAGCTCCGATTTGGGTGGCGGTATAAGCGGCTGTCGAAGCGGCTTGCATATCGGGGGTAGCGGTAGCTACGATGACCAGGTCGATGGTTTTGGGGTCGATACCGGATTTCCGTATCAAGTCTTTACCGGCGCGTATAGCCATGTATGAACTTCCTTTTCCGGTGCCTTTCAGTATGCGTCTTTCCCTGATGCCGGTGCGGGTTACAATCCATTCGTCATTGGTATCTACCATGGTTTCCAGTTCCGCATTGGTCAGCACATAGTCGGGCAGGTATTTGCCTACGGCAGTGATAACGGCAGAAATGTCTTTTTTTCCCATATAATTTTATAAACTGAATGTGTCGTGATTTCAGGATACAAAGTAACACAATTATTTGAAATAACCGGCTATTTTCTTTCTAATTTTTCTTCTCAGGTTTTCTTTTTCCATACAAAATGGGTCTTCTGAAAATCACGGAAGTGTCTCAAATTTGGGTCTGCCGGAAGCCACAAAGGCAAAGTGTTAAGAAAATAACCGGCAGACATATATATCCGGAGTGCATCCTGCCGCGCCGGCAAATCAAACAGGTATATTATGAATGATATAAATGCAAGACTTTATTGCGAAAAGTCTTGTTTTTTTTGCATTTTTCCGCTAAAATATTTCCATAATATGTTCCCTCTCACGTATTTGAGAGTTTTTCAGCAGGACCAAAAGAATAACAGGGTTATTCTTCGGTTGTAGTGGCATCTATCAATACTTGCCCGCGGTAATACAATTTACCTTCGTGCCAATGTGCCCGGTGGTAGATGTGTGCTTCGCCGGTGACGGGGTCTATGGCGATTTGCGGCGGTTTCGCTTTGTAATGGGTTCTCCTTTTGTCCCTTCTCTGTTTGGAGGTTTTTCTTTTAGGATGTGCCATGGTTATTCTTTTTTAGTTCGTTCAAACTGTCCCATCTAGGGTCATGCCCTTCGGGTTTTCTGATTCTATATTTGTGTAATAAGTCGAGGGTTTCGGTTTGTAAGCTCCCGTCCCGGACACCGGGATGAATGCGTTTGAGAGGCAATGCCAGAACGATGGCTTCATAGATGTATTGAGCCACGTTTATTTCAAAGGCGTCATAAGGCAGTACCAGGATTTCCTCGTGGTCATCGTTGTACTTTTCGCCGAACTTTATGACCAGATCAAGCCCCGTACGGATATTTTCGGTGTATTCTTCATTGGATACATCACATATCAGATCCGTATGACCTTCGATATCGAAGTGCAATTCCATAAAATTCTGAAATTTAACGAATTGCAAATCAACGTTAAAATCGGCATTGTTCATCTCCCCGTAGCCGAATATCCCAAAGAACTTATCGTCAATCCGGAAGGTGAATTTATGAGAGCCGCGTTTTAATCCGCTGAATACAATATTGTAATCTGCAATAGCATTCATAAATCTCCCCCTTTCGTTTTGAGCCTGCAAATATACATTATTTTTTGATTTTCGTTTGTTGCGTTTCCTAAATGCGTTTTTTTGAAAACTTTACCCTTGGTTCCGGAAAAAACTTATGTTTCCCGTGTCATTCGTACAGGCTTTCCAAATATTTTTTCCGAAGGCTACGGCGCATTAGTTTTCCCGATGCGGTACGGGGAAGTTCGTCTATGGCTATGGATTGTTGGACGTGGAACAGGGGATTGATATCTTTGCGTATGATTGCTCCGATTGCTTTGGATTTTTCTTTTTTTTCCATCTCTTCGAAGCCCGGCTGCATTACATAATAGATCACGAGCATATCAGGTCCTCCTTTGGGCGGGGTGACTGCTATTGCTGCGGATTCTTTGACGAAGGGTAATGAGTTGACGGCTTTTTCCAGTGAGATGGCACTTACTTTTATACCCCCGAGGTTCATCGCGTCGTCCACCCGTCCCCCTGATTTGTAATAGCCATTTGGAAGTCTTATCATCCTGTCGCCGTGCCGGCGCAATATTTTCCCGTCGAATGACGGGGTGTCGTTGTAATATACCCAGTGGTGGCTCTTGTTCAGCAGGGTTGTGGACAGCCCCATTGCCGGCGGTATGAGGAACACCTCTCCGTCGTCCGTTTGTTTCCCTTCATCATCCATCAGGACGAATTCCGTTCCTAATGCCGGGGTGGAAAAGGTAGCGGGGATATTCTCCTGTACCAAAGTGGAGGTGATATAGCCACCGCCTATTTCGGTTCCTCCGCAATATTCAATAATGGGTTTGCCGCCGGACATTTGCATCAGACGGGCGTACTCACCGGCGTTCGATGCTTCACCCGTAGAACTGAAACACCGCAAGGCGCTCCAATCCAGTCCCTCCATGCAGCCGGTATGTAACCAGCGCCGCACCATACTGGGGATTATTCCCAGCATAGTTACTCCGGCGTTCTGCACGAATTCACCGAAGCCTCTTTCTACCGGGCTGTCGTCATAGAGTGCCATAGCGGCTTTGTTGATGAGCGATGCGAATACCAGCCAAGGTCCCATCATCCATCCCAAATTGGTAGGCCATGCTACTACGTCGCCCGGACGGATGTCGTGGTGGTAATATGCGTCGGCAGCCGATTTGATAGCGGTAGTGTGGTTCCAAGGGATGGCTTTCGGCTCACTGGTGGTTCCCGATGAGAACAGCAAGGTGATAGTATCTTGCGGATTTTGAATCGAAGATTCAAAATCCGCATTATCCGTGATAAAGTCTTTCCACAATAGATCACCTGCTTTGGGTTCTATAATATTTTCGCCCGTGGGAATCACCACTACGGGGTAGTTGGTCGCTTCTTTGACACGGTCGTACAACGGAATTGTCTTGCCGCCTCTGTGCAAGTGGTCTTGTGTAAAAATCAATTTGGGATGGGATATTTTCAACCTGATTTGAATTTCCCTGGGCGAAAAACTGTCGGCAATGGTAGCGACGGGTATTCCCGCTCTTATTCCTGCGAGGTAAATAGCGACGGCAAGGGGTGTCATGGGCATGTCTATGGCGATATATTCACCGGGGCGGACACCGTATTCCACCAGTGACCGGGCGATACGGCGGGTTAGCAGGTCCAGTTCCCCCGTGCTCATCCGCCGGAGTGTCCCTTTGTCGCTGTAAATTATAGCCGTGGAGTCCGGTGGGCGGTCGAAACAAGTGTCGGCGATGTTCATCCGGGCACCGGATAGCCACACGGCATCTTCCACACCTTTCGATACATCCAGAATTTTATCATAAGGTTTGTGCATGCGGATGCCGAGTTTTTCGACCGTCAGTGTCCAGAACTCCTCTTTGTTTTCCACGGACCACCGCCAGAAATCCCGGTATTGATCGAATCCTTGTTCCCGCATACTGCGGTACAGATTGGTACTTTCTATAAATTCCGTTCCGGGTTGCCAAGTCCGTAGAGTCATATCTGGTGGTATTGTATTGGGAAAATGCGGTTAAAATTCCAGTTCCTCGTCATCATCATTATTGTTGTTATTCTCGGGGTTTTCATCTTTTCCTTCTTCGTCGCAATCCAGCCGGATGCTGATGTATGCGGGTCGTTCGAAGTCTTTTTTGCTGACTTTGAGCGACGGGTCGGCATAGCATTTTTTCATATACAATGCCCAGATGGGCAATGCCATGGTCGCTCCTTGTCCTTTGGTGATACCGGCGAAATGGATGGAGCGGTCTTCGCCGCCTACCCAGGCTCCGCTGACGAGATTGGGTACCATACCGATGAACCATCCGTCGGATTGGTTCTGCGTGGTGCCGGTCTTTCCGGCGATGGGGTTTTCGAACAGGTAGGGAAATCCTGTGACGATATTATCGGGATTCCGTGTCCATCCCCGTCTCAATCTCGCTCCTGAACCGAACTCCGTTACACCTTTCATCAGGTCGAGCATTACGTAGGCAGATTCTTCGCTTACCACTTCGGAACTGACGGGGACAAATTCGGCGAGTACCGTACCGTTCCTGTCTTCGATGCGTTCGATAATCATCGGGCTGACGTGTTGTCCTTTGTTGGCAAAACTCGAATAGGCGCTTACCATTTCGTACAGGCTCAAGTCGATAGAGCCCAACGCGATGGAGGGATTGGCTTGTATTTTGGTTTCTATACCTGCGCGGTTGGCTAATTCCACCACATTTTCGGGTCCTACCTCATCGATGAGGCGTGCCGTGATGACATTGATGGATTTCGCCAGTGCTTCTTTGAGGGTTTTTTCCCCTCCGTATGATTCGCCGGCGTTCTTCGGGGTCCAGTCTTCGTCCATACCGTATTTTTCTTTGGGGATGGTATAGAGGGTATTGGGATATTTGTCGCAAGGGGATTTTTTGAGTTGGTTGATAGCCGTGGCATAGACGAAGGGCTTGAAGGTAGAACCGACTTGACGTTTTTGTTGTTTGACCGCATCGAATTTGAAATGTTTATAATTTATTCCGCCGACCCATGCTTTGATATGTCCCGATTGGGGTTCGATGGAAAGGAATCCCGCCCGGAGGTAATATTTGTAATAAATGATGGAGTCCCGCGGGGTCATGACGGTGTCTTTTTCGCCTTTCCAAGTAAATATGCGCATAGGTGTTTTCCGTTTGAACGAGGCGAGAATTTCTTTTTCGCTCGCTCCGGATTCTTTGAGTTTTCGCCAGCGTTCGGATCTTCGCATAGACCGGTAAATGGCTTCGTTTCTCTGTTTTTTGGTCAGGTCGTAGAAGGGTGCTGTGCGGTTGTGTTTTTGTTCTTTGAAAAACACCCTTTGCAGGTTTGCCATATGCTCGCTAACGGCTTCTTCGGCATAGCGTTGCATGCGCGAGTCCACGGTGACGTAGATTTTCAGTCCGTCGCGGTACAGGTCGTATTGTGAGCCGTCTGGTTTGGGATTTTTTTCTATCCACTTTTTCATGACACTACGCAGGTATTCGCGGAAGTAGGTAGCGAGCCCTTCGTCGTGTCCTTCGGGATGTACGTTCAGTCCCAGGTCCGTTTGTTGCAGGGAGTCTTTCCATGCGGGGGTCAGGTATCCGTTGCGCAGCATTTGTTTGAGTACCACATTGCGCCGTACACGTACCAAAGAGTCTCTTCTCAAAGGGTTGTACAACGAGGAATTTTTCAGCATCCCCACCAGCATGGCGGATTCTTCGAGTTTGAGTTTTTTGGGTTCTTTGCCGAAATAAATCCGTGCAGCGGAACGTATTCCGACCGCTTGGTTGAGGAAGTCGTATTTGTTGAGATACATGGTGATGATCTCATCTTTCGAATAGCTTTTTTCCAAACGGACAGCGATAATTATCTCTTTGATTTTCTGCAAGATACGTTCCGCAATATTTTTCGAACCTTCACCGTGAAAGAGCATTTTGGCGAGTTGTTGGGTGATGGTACTGGCTCCGCCGCCTTTTCCCATTTTTACTACTGCCCGTACCGTACCGCGGAAGTCGATACCCGAATGTGAGTAATAGCGTTCGTCTTCGGTAGCTACCAAGGCTTGTATGAGGTTTCCGGGCAGTTCGCTGTAATGAATCGGTGTGCGGTTTTCCCGGGCGTATTTTCCGAGAGTTTGCCCGTCGGAGCTGATGATTTCGGTAGCGAGGTTGTTCTCGGGGTTTTCCAGTTCCTCGAAAGTAGGCATTTTGCCGAACACTCCCATACCTGCCAGCACGAACAGCAGGATGATGAAACCTGTCCCCAAAGCCACGAGCCCCCAGAATATCCGGATGTATTTCTTGTACTGCTCGGGTGCGGGTTCGAATAAGAAATTTCTGATAGGGTTCATAGTGTTGTGATTATTCTCGGGTGTCTGTTTTCTCGATGGATATTCCCACGTCGGTAATTCCCGGAAGCGGGTCTATGGGAGTTACGGAATTTCTCTTACGCATGGACTGCCGGACGGTAATGCGGTATTCGCCGGCATGCCGGAATCTGACATTTTCTTTGAGTACCAGTTTGTTCTCTTTGACAGACCCGAACCCACTGCCGAGGAAACGGCCGGCGGCATCGGTCATTTCGTATTCCAAAGTATCGGAAATATAGGTACGGCCGGGAAAGCGCACACCCGATATCAGGTACAGATTGCTGTATGGGTATGCTTCATTATTGCGGAGCAAAATATAAATGTCGTATCTGGACACGGTATCGGTGACAGGTACGGTAAATCCGATGGTATCGCGGATGCCCCAACCATTTGCCGGAACCGGCTTATATCCGGCGAACAGAATACGGTCGTCCTTACAAGAAGTAAGAAGGATCATTCCTGTTATGATAATACCCAGTGCAAACCTCATGATGGCTTTTTGTTCTGCGATTTATTCTTATGACGGGGTTTTTTTCTTCTTTTTTTTCTCTTCTTTCTCTTGGGCTTATCGAATCTCGTCAAGCTGTCTTCACCTACGGGGTTTTCGAAGGCCGGTTTGGCGGAGAATTCTGTTATTTCCCAATCTTCCAAGGGGGGTACAGTCTCCCCTTTTTCGTTTTTTTCGATGATTTCTTTTACCTGGTCTGCTTCGAGCCGGTACCATTTGTTGTTGTCGCTTTGTTCATAGGCGTACCATAAGTATTTTTTGAACACATCGGTTTTGATGTGCTTGGCGTTTCCTCCTTCGGTTTTGAGAATGATATCCGTAGAGGGCAGGTCTTTCAAAGCGTCGGAATAGGTCTTTAATTCGTGGTTGAGGCAGCATTTCAGTCTGCCGCATTGTCCTTGTAGTTTTTGCGGATTGAGGGATAATTGTTGTTGGCGTGCGGCTTGGTTGTTTACCTTTTTGAACTCTCCCATCCACGAGGCGCAACAGAGTTCCCTGCCGCAGGAGCCGACGCCACCCAGCCTCGAAGCTTCATGCCGGTAATCGACTTGTTTCATCTCTACGCGGATACGGAATGCCGAAGCCAGTTCTTTGATAAGCTGGCGAAAGTCCACACGCGAATCAGCGGTATAGTAGAAAGTGGCTTTCTTACCATCTCCCTGGAATGCCACATCCGACAGTTTCATCGTCAATCCCAATTTTCGGATGATGATACGCGCCTGTCTTTGGGTTTCAGCTTCCCTGCTACGGGCTTTTTTCCATATTTCGAGGTCTTTGGTATGGGCTCTCCGGATGATTTTCTTCAATTCATCCGTTTTGCCTGTCTTTTTCTTCCGGCGCATTTGTAATTTGACGACTTCTCCTGCCAGGCTGATGACTCCAACGTCATAACCCGGGTTTCCTTCCACTACTACGGTATCTCCCATGTAGTAGGTATGGTGGTCGTGGTCATTCCTGAAAAAGTCCTTTCTACCATTCTTAAAACTCACTTCATATACCCGGAATTTTTTTTGTCCGGGCGGTAAATCTATATTATGTAGCCAGTCCGCCGAAGGGCGCTTATCATGACTCATGGTGCTGCATCCTTCTCCGTATAGAATGCCGTGCCGGGATACTTTTTTATTTTTATTTAGGGTACAATTTATACAACTCATTTTGTTATTGTCCGTTTTGATTTTCCGCTGCGTTTGCTCTTATCTGGCAGAGAGCAATTTCCGTACCGGAGGTCAAAGGTACGCAATTCAAACGAACGAAAAAAACCCGTATCGGATAAATACGGGTTTTGGAAAGTTATTGACGTTCGAAAAGATTATTTTCCGAATAGTTTTTTCATTAAAGATTTCTTTTTTTTCTTGTTAAAATTAGCATTGTAATAATGTCCATGTGAATATTCCGATGCGTGTGGAATCACATTTTTTAGTTTATTGATACGTTCGGTATCATGCATGATTTTCGAATTGACAGGCATGTCGTAGTGAATGTTATTATTCAGGATATCCGTATCCATGATATCGCTCGTTTTGGTTTGGGGGGATTCGGGTATTGCGAATTCTTCTTCCCTGTAAGAGCAGATTTCGTCTATATATTTGTTATAAGTCATTTTACGTTCTTCCAAATAACCTATCAGATACCGTTTTGATGCATCGGTACTATGTGTTTTGCTTTCGATTTTTGTCAATATTTTATTGAGGCTTTCCATCTTGAAAACTCCGTACCTCGGAGCGGCTTTGCCTTTGGCATAATGCGCAACGATGTTGTCGTTGTTATCTGTTTTCGTTTCGAAGTCCATAAGGACCCAGAAAGGTCTGCCGTCTTTCGATTGGAATTTGATAAACATACGCATAGGTTCCCTCTTATGAAGCCTTTCGTTAAGCACCTCGAAGAACAACTGGGGCATATCGGGGTGCTTGAGAATGTCAAGCGGTTCGCCGATGAGCTCGTATTCTTCATAACCGCTAACTTCACAGAACCTGTGGTTGGCATAATCGATAAAGCCCTCGGGATTGATTTTGAGGTTGAATACATCCGTGGGATTGATATTGATTTCCCTGTCGGAATAGGACGAGTCTTGCGGGAAGGTGTTCATAGGAAAGGATTTTTGAGATTGAACAATACAAATGTATAAATATTTTCATTAATACGCATTATCAACTGTTTAAAATATTGTTAAAATTTTATTTATTTCATTTCCGTCGCCGTCCACGACTACAATTTTGTGGGTTCCGGGCTCTAATTGCCAAGCCACTTCGTGTAGGAATTCCGTAGTGGTGCGGTACTGACCGTCCACGTACCAAAACAGTTTGGCGTCCGGGTCGTTGTGTTTGATTTTCAGGATGACGGGGTTGCGCGCTCCGCCGAAATCATCCGGTTGGAAGCGTTTTTCATTTCCCGCGATTCCTTCGAATGCCATGACCTTGCCGGTAGCGGGGTCACATCCCGGTTTGTACGGAGGTAACGGGCGGTATGAGGGATGGGATTTTTTGTAGTAGTAGGCTTGTAAGGGCGGCAGGATGAAAAAGTTTTCCCCGTGCATGTTCGCTATTTGTTCGCACTCCGAACTCACCCGGTACATACCGGATGCATCCAACATTACGGTTTGATGATACGGGCAAGAGCCTACTGTGGTTGATGTACGCGGGACATATACGCTGTCTGCTATTTCGCAGGCAGGTCCTTGGCGGTAGCCGCTCTCCCGGCAAACGGGTATCCGGCGCATTTCGTCATAGGGTATGGCAAACCACGAGGTTTCCGGTAGCAGGTCGAACACATCGAACATAAGCGGTGCTGCCGCCGATTGTCCTGTCAGTTCCGGGCGCCCTTCGCCATCGGCATTGCCTACCCATACGCCTACCACGTATTCCGGGGTAACCCCGATAGCCCAGGCATCGCGGAAACCGAAACTCGTGCCCGTCTTCCAAGCGATGTTTTTTTCATGGTCGAAAAATTCCCAATTCCCGCTTTCGCCGGGACGGTCGAGATGGCGCAATACATCGAAAGTCGTATAGATGGCACCGGCATTGAACAACGGGTAATCCCGTTGTATTTCGCCGAAATCCGGTATGCCTTCCGCCAATGCGGAAATTTCGCTCAATTCCTTTGCGTAATATTTCCCCTGTGTAAGATCGTAATGGTTCAGAGTGGAGGCAAAGGCGGTATATACCCTGACCAGGTCGTAGAGGCTGCTTTCGGCACCTCCCAGGATGACGGACAACCCGTAGTACTCGGCACCTTTATTAATATGTCTTAATTTCAATTTTTGCAATTGGCGGTAGAAACGCTTCATGCCGTAAGTTCTCAACATTCGTACGGCGGGGATGTTGAGGGATTTTTGCAATGCCGCACCGGCGGGAACGGCGCCCCGGTATTTGAGGTCGAAATTTTCCGGGCGGTAGCCCGAAATGTCCGTGGGGATGTCGGGTATCAGGCTGTTCGGCATCATTTCGCCGGCATCGAGCATGGCGGCGTAGAGAAAAGGTTTCATGATACTGCCGGTGCTTCGCGGCTTGTCGATAATGTCCACGTCTTTTTGGTGAACGGCTTGGCAAGGGGTATTCCCCGTATAGGCGATGATTTTTCGTGTGGGAACTTCCACCACGAGTACTGCGGCGTTGAATATGCGGTTTTGGGAAAGTTTGCGGTAATGCCTCGCTACCGTACGGTTTACCCGTCTTTGTAATGTCGCATCTATGGATGTGCGGATGCGTTGGGCAGGGAAGCGTTCCGCCAAATTGCCGAGCAGGTGCGGGGCTATCCCGGGCAGGGGTTTTATCTTTCCGGGCAGGGGTTCGCGTATTGCCAGGCTGTAGGTCAGTGAGTCGATATCGCCATCGCGGTATAGCGTTTCGAGCAGACGGTCTCTTTTCGTACGCAACAGTGTCCGGTTTTTCCCGGGGTGGATAAGCCCGGGGGCATTGGGTAGTACGGCTAATGTGGCGCTTTCCGCCCATGATAATTGCGAAGGGGGAACCCCGAAATACCGCCATGCCGCGGCTTCCAATCCCACCGTATTTCCCCCGAAGGGGGCATGTGAGGCGTACAACGACAATATTTTGTCTTTCGAGTACCGCCATTCCAACCGTGTGGCGAGGATGATTTCTTTGAGTTTCTCCCCGTACGTGCGCTTTCTGTTCTTGCGGGACAAGCGTATGACTTGCTGGGTAAGGGTACTTCCGCCACGCACCACTTTTCCCGCTTTGATATTGGCGATGAGGGCTTTGACGATGGAGACGGGATTAAAACCCGGATGCCGGTAGAAATATTTATCCTCTTTGGTAAGGATACAACGCCGGAATTTAGCCGGCAGGCTGTCCATTTCGGGAAACCGCCATTGCATATCCTCTGCTATACGGGCTCCCAACAACACACCCTCACGGCTCTCGATGACCGTTGCGTACGGGTCGTGAAAGAGCTCACGGGGTAATGAAAAGTAGTAAACACCTATTATTATTGCCCATAACAGCCTTCGCCGGAAACTTTTCCGGGGCAAGTATTTCCGGAAGTTTGCATTTCCCGGCATTGGGACGGGTATTATTTGAAAATCAACTTGTAAATATCATTGCCGTTTGCCCATAATAACAAACCGATGAGTATCACAAATCCCGCTATTTGGGCGTATTCGAGGAATTTATCCCCGGGTTTTTTGCCGGTAATCATCTCTACCAGTACGAACAACGCATGTCCCCCGTCCAGGGCGGGAATAGGTAGCAGGTTCATAAATCCCAACATCAGGGAGAGAAAAGCCGTGATGCCCCAGAATGACTTCCAATCCCATGTATCGGGAAATATCTTCCCTATGGTGATGAACCCTCCGACTTGTGTGGCGCCTTTCTTGGTAAAGACGTATTTGAATTGGCTGATGAGATCGTACAGGGTGTTGTAAGCTACTTCCACCCCTTTGCCTATACTCTCGAAAAAACCGTAGGTTTTATGTCCGGAACGAATGCTGTGGTCGATATCATAGGCGATACCGACAAGCGGACGTCCCGCCTGTTCGTTGAACTCCGGGGTGATTTGTACGCGGTGGATTTCGCCGTCGCGCTGGTAAGCCAAGCTCAATTCCTCTCCGGTAATCAGCCGGTTTACATCAGTGGCAAATGGTGTGGGTTGCCCGTTTATCTCCACGATGAGATCCCCGTGCCGTAGTCCGGCATTTGCCGCAGGCGAACCGGGTATCACCGAATCTACCAAAGGTAGCACGCGCGGGGTAAATGCCTGCATTTCCCCTTTTTCGAACATCAGATGCCCGATATTTTCCGGTATGCGAATCTCTTGTATTTGCCCGTCCGGGTGCTGTACCTCTATGGATTTTACTTTTCTGAACAATAAGGTTTTGTTGATAGTAGTGGGATCCTCTACGGGTTTCCCGTTTATTTTCAATATTTTATCGCCGTCTTGAAAGCCCAGTTCGTGAAAGGTATCCGTAGTGGAGAATCCGTAAGTAACCCCGTCGGCGGGTACGTAATACGTTCCCCAAGCATACGATATCAGGGTGTAAATGAGGAATCCGAGGATGAAATTCACCGTTACCCCGCCCAGCATGATGATAAGCCGTTGCCATGCCGGTTTGGAACGGAACTCATCGGGTTGCGGGGGGCGTTTCAGTTGTTCTTTGTCCATGCTCTCGTCTATCATTCCGGCTATTTTGACATAACCGCCCAGGGGCAACCAGCCGATTCCGTATTCGGTATCCCCTTTCTTGAAGGAAAAGAGCTTCTTTCCCCATGCGTCGAAAAAGAGGTAAAATTTTTCCACGCGGGTATGAAACAACCTTGCAGCAAGAAAATGCCCCAACTCATGCAAAGCGATGAGTATGGAGAGGCTCAACAGAAATTGAATGACTTTTATAAGTATGGTCATACGGTATTTATGTTATGATTAGTGAGCCGCAAAGGTACACTTTCATCCGGGAATAATACAATTTTTCTTCCGGCGGGCGAGGTGGCTTATTCCACTACGAGTTTTTTTATGATTTCCCCCTTGTCGGTATCGATACGGAGCAAGACCAATCCCCGCGGAAGCGAATCGAAATTTACAATGGGATGCTCTTTATCTTGTTCCAATATCTTTTGCCCCGTTTCATTATAGATTCGTATTCCTTCGAAATGCACTCCCGGGACGGTACGTATGGTTACCTGTCCGGAAATGGGGTTCGGTAGCGGCTCGATACGGGGGATGCTGGCTTCTACCGCACCTATGGTAACGGTGTTGTTCTTGGAAATCAGGTGTTTTTGCGGGTCGAAAGCCACTTGTGCTACGGTGAAATCTACGGTTTGGTTGAAAATTTGCCCGTCGTAAGTGTTTTCCAAGCGCAATTCCAATTCTTCATCACCTGTTCCGTACAGGACGATGGGGACGGGCATTTCGAAATACGACACCGAAGGGTGTGACTGTGTTTGGTTGATTTTTATCTGTACGTTGTTTCCCGTTTGATTCCAATGAATCTGATAGGAAGGGTATCCTTCTCCCATGTACCAGTCGTCAAAAAATTCATCCAGGTCGAGCCCGCTTTGGGCTTCCAAATGTTGCTTCAAATCTTCGGTTCGAGCGTATCCGTAGGATAGTTGCGGGTCGGCGAGGTAGTTCCTCAAAGCCTGGTAGAAGTCTTCGTCTCCCAGCTTATACCGGAGCATGTGCAAGACCATGGAGCCTTTGTTATAACTCAACCTGCCGTTGAAAATACGCCAAATATTCGTCGTATCGGTGCAGTAAACCGATCCGCCGTTTTCGGAGGTGATATTGGAAATCTTGGAATCCCGCCAGGATACGAATGCGGTGTTCCCTTCGAAATGTTCGACGGTAAGTCCCGTGAGGTAGGTGGCGAATCCTTCGTTGAGCCAAATGTCGTGCCAAGACCCGCAGGTCACTTTGTCTCCGAACCATTGGTGGGCGAGTTCGTGGGCTATCAAGCCGTTTGAAAAACCGCCCATAAATGTCATGGTGGTGTGTTCCATACCGCCTCCCCAACCGAATTGGGCATGTCCGTATTTTTCTTCGGAATAGGGATACATTTCGAACAAATCGCCGAAAAGTTCTATATAATCCGCGGTAATGGGTGTGGCACCTTGTGCATAGGAAAGATTCTCGGGGAATACGTAGTTGGTAATGGGAAATTCGCTGTCGGTGCCTTCGTAAGCGTAGTCGTTATAAACGGAATAATTGGTCACGGCGATGGCTATCAGATAAGCCGGTATGGGATAATTGTGCCGCCAATGTGAAGTTTTCATACCTGCATTTACCGTTTCGGATACCAACAAGCCGTTCGATGCGGCTTTGAAGTTCTGCCCATTGATGACCGCCGGGTAAGTAATATAGATATCCACACTGTCTATTTTGTCAATCAAATCCTGCTTGCAGGGCCACCAGTCACGTGCTCCGTAAGGTTCGGATAATGTCCAGATGACAGGTACGCCGTTGTGCGTACTCCGGACGAAGGAATCGAAACCGCTGTTGCCCGGAGATCCGGCATATTGAATGGTCAGGGAATCCAGGACATTTACCCCTTGGGTAACAGGCAGGTCGATGACCAGTTCGCTGGTGTTTTGGGTAAAACTCAAATTGTTTCCGCGCTGTGTGACGGAAATGACATCGAGGGAATTGACCATATCGAAAGTAATGCTGTTCATCTCTTCGGTGGCGATCCAATAACTGGTCACCGTACCTTCGATATAGGGTTGCGGGTTCGACGGATCCACCGTGAATTCGAGGCGGTGGTATTTCAAATCGTAGTTGGTGGTGTTTTCATTGGCTTTGAAATTTTTCAGCATTTCGGCATGCTGGCGTTCTTGCCGGATAAACCGCCGCAGGTTGTCATATACGTCCTGCGAACTTAAATTGATAGCAGCGAGAAGGGCAAAAACGGTAAGAGATATCTTTTTCATAATTAAAATATGTGATTAGGTTCTTAATTATTTGGTGTTCCAAAGATAAAACTTTATTATAAAGTAACCTGGAGGAGGATTTGCCTACGTTGAGATTTACTAGAGTTCTGGTTTTTCCCGGTCATTTCCCCAAAAAACAATACTTTTACGGCATAGAATTTTTATGTTATGCGTTGGAGGTATTTACCCGTTCCCGGGCAACGGGAAGTCGAACATTTGGCGAAAGTCTTGACGGTTCATCCGGCTATTGCCAAAGTGCTGTTGCAGAGGGGTATCGGCACTTTCGATGAGGCGAAGGCTTTCTTTCGTCCCGCTCTCGATGACTTGCACGACCCGTTTCTGATGAAAGATATGGACAAAGCGACCGGAAGGCTTGCCGAAGCCCTGCGGAAAGGGGAAAAAATCATGGTGTTCGGAGACTACGATGTGGACGGTACGACTTCGGTGGCGATGATGACCTCTTTTCTCAAAGAGAAAAATGTTCCCTGTACCGCTTATGTACCCGACCGCGAAACGGAAGGTTACGGCATTTCCCTGAAAGGGATAGATACGGCTGTTCAATCCGGTTGTAGCCTGATGATCGCTTTGGACTGCGGTATCCGTGCGGTCAAACAGGCGGAATACGCCCGCCGGCAGGGGTTGGACCTGATTATCTGTGACCACCATAGCCCCGGTGAACACCTGCCGGATGCCGTAGCGGTTCTCGACCCGAAACGCCCGGATTGTGACTATCCGTATAAGGATTTGAGCGGTTGCGGGGTGGGCTTCAAGCTCATTCAAGCCATGTATCACCGGGAGGGGAAAGGGGCGGAAAGCCTTATTCCTTATCTCGACCTCGTCGCCGTGAGTATTGCCGCCGATATCGTCCCCTTGACGGGTGAGAACAGGATTCTGGCATTCCACGGGCTGAAACGCCTCAACGAACAACCCCGTCCCGGATTGGCAAAACTAATAGAAGTGGCAGGCAAAAAACAACTCAATATCACCGATGTGGTATTTATGATAGCGCCGCGTATCAATGCTGCCGGAAGGATGGCTCATGCACGGATCGCCCTGGAAACCCTGATGAGTACCGATGAGGAATCGGCGGATGCCCCGGCAAAAAAATTAAACGAACTGAATACCGCCCGCCAACAACTCGACGAACAAATCACCCATGAAGCCCTGGAACTGCTACGACGGGAAAGTACTCCGGACGATTATACCAGCGTGGTATATCGCCCTGATTGGCACAAAGGAGTAATCGGTATCGTCGCTTCACGGCTTATCGAAACCTATTACCGCCCTACGGTGGTATTTACCCGGAAGGGTGACTTTCTGACGGGTTCCGCCCGTTCGGTCAGAGGTTTCGACCTGTATGCCGCATTACGCCGCTGTGATGCGCATATCGAACAATGGGGCGGGCATAAATACGCAGCCGGGTTGACGATAAAACCAGGAAACTTACAGGCTTTCAAAGAGGCGTTCGAGGAGGCGGTGCGGGAAAGTATTTCCCCGGAACTGCGACTACCGGAAATACGTATCACCGGAGAAGTGGATATCAGGGAAATAGATGATAAATTCTACCGCGTCATCGAACAAATGGCTCCTTTCGGTCCCGGAAATATGCGCCCGGTGTTCAGCGCATCCGGATTGCGCGACAACGGGAACGGCAAGGCGGTGGGGAATAATAACGCCCATCTGAAAATGCATATCATTACGGGAACGGGCTATAGCACCTTCCAAGCCATAGGCTTCAACCTCGGACACCTGGAACCCCTGATACGGAAACCTTTCAGAATAGCTTTTACCGTCAATTTGAACGTATGGCGGGATGTTTCTTCACTGCAATTGAATGTCAAGGATATCAAACCGGATTAATGCCCGGTGGCATTCCGGCGTTTGAAGGTTTACCGGCAGTCCCCCTCATTTCCTCCGGGTACGTGAAAGCCGGTTCAAATATTTTTCCGTGGCTTTTTTGCCGCTGTTGAACAGAGCCATACGCTCTTCGAATGAGAGTTTTTTGATGCGGGGACCAATTCCTTCGGATGAGATGGATACGGTACGCCGCCAATCATCTTTGGTCAAGGGGTAGCGGTTGAGGGTTTCGCCGGTTACATTGTACAATGCCCCGACATAGTCGGACAATTTTTCGATTTTTCTCGGGGCTAATGTATTGATGGCTATCGAATCCTGTAAGATTTGTGCACGGCTGTCGATGCGGAATCCGAGGGTATGCGGGTCGGCGGTGCGTCCGGATACGGATTTGCCGGAAGGCTTATCAAACAGATAAATGGGATAATTCGCCAGTACTCCGCCGTCCACCATGACGTGCAGGCTGTCTTTGTCGCGGATGTTCCGGTATGTATTGCCTTTGTCGTCCATAAATATAGCCCTGAAATACAGCGGAATAGTCATGGAAATGGCTACGGCATCCACGATACGCATGTCAGGGAAGGACTCTTTCGAGAAAATGACGCTTCGCTGATGGTTCAGACAGGTGCCGGTGACGACCAGGTTTTTGAGCCCCAAGGAATCCAGGTCTTTGAAGCGGACGTCAGCCGTTCCTGTTTTGTCGATGACGAGTTGTTCCAACCATTTGATAAAACGTTGGTTGCGGTACCACCCGAAATGTGAATTGAGCCGTATCATCCCGCCTATAAAGAAACAGCAGCCTTTGTTGAAGCGTTTGTATTTCGTTCCGGTGATGATTTTGTAGATTTCATCCGATTTGTACCCCAAACTGATCATCAACGCCGTGATAGCGCCCGCCGAAGTTCCTCCTACATTTTGAACACTGTCCAATAGATGGTGCTCTTCCAGTG
>CAZQPD010000010.1:0-4118 GCA_964595235.1 uncultured Polaribacter sp. | reverse complement strand
GATCAGATGAGTATCGGTAACATCATTTACGGTACCGGAGTGGACGGTGCGGGTACCACGGTATCAACAGGGAATGTGGGTATAGCCGAACCCGCACCGGTGGAAAAACTCGATGTGGCGGGTGCCGTCAAGATAGGTACTACCTCCGGTAGTAATCCCGGAACCATCCGTTGGACGGGTAGCGACTTCGAAGGATATGACGGTTCTGCCTGGCAATCTTTTACTAATTCCGGATCTGCCGGCTGGGAACTTACCGGAAACGCCGGTACTGTCAACGGCACCGACTTTATAGGTACCACCGACAACCAGGCATTGGACATACGTACCGATAACATTATCCATACCCGTATCACCACCAAAGGACAGATAGAAGTACTCAATACCGGACGTTCGGTATTCATTGGCGAAGGCGCCGGTGCCAATGATGATTTGTCTGATAATTTAAACACATTTGTGGGTTATCAATCTGGAAATAATAACACCTCCGGGGCTTTTAATGTTGCTAATGGGTATTGGGCATTGTATAGCAATATTATAGGAGATAGTAATGTGGCTATCGGTATGAATGCACTTGGAAGTAATACGGCAGGATCTTACAATATCGCCAACGGTAGAAATGCTCTTTCTTCCAACATTTCAGGAGATTTCAATGTAGCCGTCGGTTATGATGCTCTCAGCTCAAATACTATCGGAGGTGATAACGTAGCTACTGGTGCCGGGGCACTCTCATCCAATACTTCGGGAAATAACAATGCCGCTTATGGTTCCGGTGCGCTCTCTTATAATACGACAGGGTCTTATAACGCAGCCACGGGTTATAGGGTGCTCTTAAACAATACCACGGGACAAGAAAATGTGGCTTTCGGTTCGGAAGCACTTTATCATAATGTTGCCGGAAGAAATGGAACTGCTATCGGAACCAGAGCAATGGAACGTGCTAATAATACATCTACGATTTATGACAACCACAATGTCGCTGTCGGCTATGAATCCCTGCGCGGTTCAACTTCTATATCAAACAACACAGGTAATGAAAATACGGCGGTAGGGTATCAGACACTTTTAAACAATGCTGACGGTGAAAGAAATACCGCCCAAGGATATCGAGCTCTTTATTCCAATACCTCGGGAAGCGATAATGTCGCTTATGGTTCAGAAGCACTCTCATCCAATACTTCGGGAAATAGCAATGGCGCTTATGGTTCAGAAGCGCTCTATTCTAATACGACAGGGTCTAATAATGTTGCAAATGGCTATCAAGCGCTTTATTTCAATAACCTGGGAGACAATAATGTAGCTAATGGACACCAGGCACTTTTTAACAATTCAACAGGAGATGATAATACTGCAATTGGATATCAGGCTTTATATAACAATACTCATGGTTATGGGAATGTAGCTATTGGATATAATGCGCTTTTATCCAATACTGATGGCTATAATAATACTACCCTTGGAAATAATGCATTTTCATTGGGATATTCTTACAACAACTCCACCGCCCTGGGTTATAATGCAGCTATTTCCGCTTCTAACCAAGCGCGTATTGGTAACAGTAGTGTAACCAGCATAGGTGGCTATGCCGCTTGGACCAACCTCTCCGACGGGCGTTTTAAAACCGGTGTACAAGAAAACGTACCGGGGATGGATCTAATAAAAAAGCTACGCCCCGTTACCTACCACCTCGATATGGATAAATTGGCACAGTGGCAAAAAACCCCCGATAGCTTACGCTTACGGGATGCCGAAAGATTAAAAGCCGCCGAAGTGCAAATCGGGTTTATCGCCCAGGAAGTGGAACAAGCTGCACGGGAACTTAATTTCGATTTCCATGCCGTAGATAAACCCAAAAATGAAAATGACCGTTACGGTCTCCGCTACGCCGAGTTCGTACCCGTACTGGTCAAGGCTTTACAAGAGCAAGAGGAAAAAATAGATAAGCAACAAACGCAACTAATTGAGTATAAAGACCAAGTCAGGGAACAACAAGAGGAAATAGAAAGGCAGAAAGAAAAAGTTCTACAACAAAATGCGCTTATCGAACAATTATATATGAGAATGGAGAAACTTGAAAAACGTATGGATAATAATTAATATCCAAGTTTATGAGAATAACAATTATAACCCTATTATTTGCAGTTTCGATAGCCAACGGGCTTCAAACATTCGCCCAAGTGGGCATCAACACCGATGGCAGCCAGCCGGACAATTCGGCTATGCTGGACGTCAAAAGCGCGGACAAAGGTATCCTCATACCCCGTATGATGGCGACACAGCGCGATGCCATCAATATTCCCGCCACGGGATTGATGGTCTATGTGACCGATGACAATACTTTAAAATATACAATGAACAAGGTCAGTCACTAATAACAAATAAATAGAGTATTATGAAACAAATGATATATTCACTGCTGATATCCGGTTTTCTACACCTTGTTCCGGTTCAGGCACAGCAGTTAGTCAATGCAGGCTCGGGTATTTACATTTCGTCCGGGACAAACATGGTGATAAATTCGGATTATTTGAACCTTAACAATGGCCGGATATCCAATAACGGTAATATTGAGATTTACGGAGAGTGGACCAATAACGGTAATACACAGGCAATAACCGCCGGCGGTTCCGGCATAACAAGTTTTAAGGGTAACACTCCACAGAACATTGGGGGAAATGCCGATTCACATTTCAACAGCCTCTATATTGAAAACGACAGTAGCGTATTCCTTTCGACCAACGTGAATATTGAAGACAAGCTAAATATCCTCTCAGGAAGAATACATTTGAGTGATTATGATTTGAATCTCGGTGTGTCGGGAGAAGATATAAGTACCGGATCCGGTCATTTTGTGGTCACTGACGGTACGGGAAAGTTCTCAATGTTTGTCCCCGGAGGATCACTCAAAACATTCAGAGTGGGACCACAAACTTGGAATTATTGTTATATCACTAATCACGCTGCGGGTGATATTTTCTCCGTCAATATTATGCAGGACATATTGACCGGCGGAACCACCGGAACAACTATTCCCGAAATTGAAGATTGTGTCTTATTAACATGGAATGTATCACCATCCGATATCGCCAATGCAAACTATAGATTATTCGTTGATTGGTATGAATATCAAGAAGGTAGTACCTTTGACAGATGCCACTCGGCTTTGGGATACTACTATAACGGACAATGGAATGGGAATATTGAGGTACCTGCCTGCAGTGGTTCTATCCATAATCAAAAAATGGACAACATAAATTTCGCAGGGTCTTTTGCAGTAGGGGACTTAGAATCGCCAATGGCACTGCTACTGGAGTTGAAGATAGACTTGAAAGCCTTTCTCGAAGGACCATACGACGGAGTTGATATGAGTACTGCTCTAAATACAAACAATCAAATTCCGCTTTCACAACCCTTCAACACTTCCCCGTGGAATTATAACGGAAGCGAGTCGGTTTCCGCAATTCCTGCCGGAGTTGTTGACTGGGTACTCATTGAAGGACGAGATTCTCCGACACCGGAACAAGCAACAAATTCACAAATTTTTACAAAACAGGCGGCATTTCTGTTATCAGACGGTTCGATTGTCGGCACCGACGGAGTATCTCCTGTCTCATTTTTACATTATCAACCTATGTACGAATTGTTTGTCGTTATACACCACCGGAATCATCTGAGCATATTGTCGAATAATTATCTGACAGAAAACAACGGCGTTTATACTTATGATTTTACAACAACTTCGGCACAAGCATACAATAACGGACAAAAAGAACTCGAAGGAGGAGCTTACGGTATGTATGGCGGTGATGCCAATGCGGATGGGCAGATTGATGCAACCGACAAATCGCTATGGACGGCAAATGCCGGCACAAAAGGTTACCGGAAAGAAGATTTCAATATGGATACACAAATTTGCAATAAGGACAAAAATAATATCTGGGTTGAAAATATCAACAAAACTTCACAGGTGCCTGAATGATTGCGGATATGAGACGGGTTTAATCCGTCTCACTTTTTTTGTCGGTGTCAACACCGACAAAATAGTCTGATTAATTACACCAGATTGGCAAAACCCATAAAAGCAAGTGCAAGTATTCCGGCTGAAACGAGAGCTATCGGAA
>CAZQPD010000009.1:0-17184 GCA_964595235.1 uncultured Polaribacter sp. | reverse complement strand
GTCAGGGTTCCCGCCGCGAATCCTGCCAGGTACAGCCCGGATTGCCATTGATGAACGAATCCGAGAACCGGCAACATCAGGACAAAATGTGCAATGCCGGCAAATCCGTGCAATACACCCACGCCCAAGGCGCTCCACAAGCCTTGATGCGCTGCCCTTTCGTGTGAGTGTCCGTGGCTTTTTTCTTCATGCCGGTGGTAATGAATATGGCTGGTTTTGCCGTTGCTGTGATAATGCGGGTGGATATGTGCCTTCTTGGGATGGTATATCCGGTACATCGCCCATAATCCGATGAATATGAGTATCACGCCCACCATTTTTTCACTGTATGCCGACACTTCTTCCAGCGGAAAATAGTCACGAAGCCATAAGAACAACCCACCGATGAGCAACATGCCGGCGATATGCCCCATACCCCAGAACAAGCCTGTCAGGTAATGCCGCCGTTCTCTTTCCAATACCAGCGGCGTCACCGCCGCCAAATGGTCGGGTCCGGATAGCACATGCACCAGGGCACCTGTAAAACCGAGTATCAGTGGAATGTCTTTCATGATCAACAGATTCTCGGAAGTTGTTCCCCTACGGGCATGTGGACCACCCGTTTCCCGCCCAGGGCATTGGTTATCAATACTTTTCCTCCGGGTTCGCCGGTTATTTCGCCAATGATGGCAGCGGCTTCACAACCCGGTTGATTTCGCAAATGTTCCACCGCTTCACCGGCGCGGTGTCCTGCCACAAAGGTGAGGAAAACTCCTTCGTTGGCGGAATAGAGCGGGTCGAGACCCAATATTTCGCAGGCGGCTTTGACTTGTGGCAATACGGGGATCCGTGTATCGTCCAGCAAGATGTTCTGTCCGCTTCCGGCAGCTATTTCGTTCAGGGTGGCTGCCACACCGCCCCGGGTAGGATCGCGGAACAACCGGATATCCCCTCCGAAGCGGTCGAGTAGGGATATGACCGCGGCATTCAAAGGCCGTGTATCACTTTCGATATCGGTTTCGAACGTCAATCCTTCGCGGACGGATAAGATGGCGATACCGTGTGTGGCGACAGAATTGCTCACGATGAGCTTATCGCCCGGTTGTAAGCGGGTGATATCGATATTGGCTTTGGGGTGTACCGTTCCTATTCCGGAGGTATTGATGAATATCTTGTCGCCTTTACCCTTTTCCACTACTTTGGTGTCTCCGGTGACGATTTGTACCCCGGCGCGTCCGGCGGCATTTCTGATCGACACCAGAATATCCCAGAACTCACGGATGGGCAAACCTTCTTCAATGATAAAACCCAATGACAAATATTCGGGTACCGCCCCGCACATGGCGATGTCGTTTACCGTTCCGTTTACAGCGAGTTCCCCGATATTTCCTCCGGGGAAGAACACGGGAGATACGACGAAACTATCGGTGGAGAATGCCACCGGTCCGTTCAGTTTCAATAAGGCTCCGTCATGCCGTTTATCCAATGCGTCGTTCTTCAACAGGTCGAAAACACCGCTTTCCAACAGTTTGTGTGTCAGTAGTCCACCGCTTCCGTGCGCCAGTGTGATGACGTCAAAGTCGAATTTCGGCATGGGACATGACCATTTCATAAGCGAATATTTGTGCCAAATTTAGTAAATATTGTAATACTTGTTACAGATTTTTCCTATCTTGGTGGCAAAATTTCATAGATGCCTGTCTTTACATTGCATAAAGATAATATTTCTTTTCCACCTGCGGATTTTGCAGGTCCTGACGGCTTGATAGCCAGGGGTGGAAAAATCGATGCGGATTGGTTATGGGCAGGTAGAACTTCGGGATTTTTTGCCTTTCACCATCCTATGCGTTCGCCGGAATGGTGGAGCCCTGACCCTCACTTTGTGTTGTTCCCGGAGAAGGCGGCGGGAGAATCCGGTTCTATCGCGGAAACCGGATTGAATATTCACGGACGGTCTGCGGGTGAGGTATGGGATTTTATTCAAAAAAAATTCAATAAGGAACCGATGAGCCCGCTTTGGATGACGGGGTGGATGAAACATGCTTTGTCGGAACTTCACGACCGTGGAAAATGCCTTACGGTATCACTCCGGCATCCGGACGGACAGATAATGGCAGCTGCTACGGGCATCATATGTAATAATTGTTTTTTCTGCGAATTCCTCACCGGAACCAGCCCGGAAACAGCAGCAAAATTGTTGGGAAATCTAACGGGATATTTGCATGAAAATAGCATCCGCCTGATGGATATGCACAAGCCTACCTGTACGGTTCCGGGGGTGAAATACGCGGAGATTTTGCGTAGTGAATATTTGTCAATTATTTCAAACGATTGTATATGAGCACATTAATCGAAAAAATCCGTACTGCAAATACGTTGACGGAACAAAAGAAATATTCCGCAGCCATCGGTATTTTCAGGGAAATTTTAGACCTGTCCGGCGAGTTGCCCCAGCGGATTGATATTTCTATTACCATAGCGCGTCTTTATTTGTTATTACAACGCTTTGATGAAGCAGAGCATTTCTTCCGTCATGCCCTCGACATGCACGGGCAATTAGGTCAAAACGACCGTCATGAGGCAAACAAAGCGTTGATATACAACAATATGGGTTTGATATACCTCGAAAAAGACCCCGGAAGTGCAGCGGATTGGCATAAAAAGGCATTGGAAGTTTTTAAAAATTTGGCTGACAGCCGCCCGGAATATCTGCCGCATTTGGCATCTACCCGTTATTCGCTTGCAAACAGCTTGCTGCGTGCAGGACGCTCATCCCAAGCCAAGTTTCACTACAAAGAAGTACTGAAAATTTACCGCCATTTACCGGAAGGTGAAACGGAAAAAAGCATCAAGGCATCCGTCCATTACCAACTCGGAAATATATATGTGGATGAAAACAATATGCACGATGCCCAACGGCATTATTTGGATGCATTGGAAATTTACCGTGGAACCGCCGGCGGACAGCAAGACGAACAAACCTTGGCTTTCTTGGCTTCCATCCATAATAACCTCGGCGTCACCGCCAAACTGATGTACAGGTTCGAGGATGCAGCCGGTCATTATACGAAAGCGTTGGAACTGTATGACATACTCAAAGAAAAGAACAAGGAGGTATTCGCTCCTTTCTATGCGGAAACCCTGAATAACCTCGGTGTAACTTATGCAGAACAAGAGGATGTCAGCGATGAGTACGATAGCTACGGATTGAGCGGATTTTCGGGATTCGGTATCCTGTCGGCAAAAAATTTCAAAGAGGAAAAACAGAATAAAGAGAAAAAGAAAGAATTGCGGATGCAACGCGCTTTGGAATATTACCACCGCGCCCTGGATGCCTATCGTGGGCTTGCCGTTCATGAGCCGGGGAAATACGAACACTATATCGCTACCATTTTGCACAATATAGCCGTAGTCTATGATAACCACCGGTATTATGACGAGGCTTTGACCTATTACCGTCAGGCTTTGGAGTTACGGCGTTCTCTGGCTGAGAGGCACCCCAAACTTTTTAGCCTCGATACGGCTGTCAGCCTGCTGAATTTGGTCACCCTGCATCAGAGTATGCTCGAAATGGAGTTGGATATCCGGCATAAAGAACAAGCCCTGGTATATTTGAACGAAGCCAAACAACGTGTCGCTGTTTTTACCAAAGAAAAACCCGTAAAAAAAGTCGTCCAAAGCATGCTGGGTGACATGGAATATTTTGATACCTATTTCGATGAAGTCGATGCAGACTTCCCCGTTATCATGAAGGAAATAAAACGTGTCAAATCCCTGAGGGAACACCGGGACGAAACGGCAGACTTAAAGGAAAAACTGGCGATAAACCACAAGATACTCGGTATTTTGAACGGATTGCACCGGAAATTTCCCGGAAACCGCCAAATCCGTGATGAACGCATCAAAGCCCTGGCCGACCAATCCTGGATAGCTGTCCGGAATGCTGATGAAAAGAGTATGCGGGAAGCCAACCGTACGTTGGAAAGTGAAGCCCCGGATCTTTTTGTCCCCGGTATCAACCGGGCACATATCTCACTCGTCCGGGGAAAACCTGATGAAGCCATCCGGAACTATGAGGAGGTCTTATCTCACCATCCGCAACCATCGGCATTTCTCAAAACCCTGCAAGAGGATTTTATCATCCTCCAAAATGACGGAATCATACCACCGGACGCACTGTCTGCCGTAAATAATTGGTTGAAAGAGAAGGGATAAGCTACGGTATTACTCTTGTCTCAATATTTTTTCCACACTGTATTTTCCGGGTCCGTGGGTAAGGAGAACAAATAACATGACGAAATAATAGAATGGAATTTCAAAACCATTGTTTCCGGCATCAAACCCATTGGCAAGGTGTACCGTTGTTATGGCGACAAGCATTACTACCATGAGCAAGGCACTGATTTGGCGGGTGAACAGGCCCAGTACCAACAATACGACACCGAGGGCTTCCACTCCCGCCGCCAGATAAGCATTCAAGTAGGGCAGGAGATAATTCATCGACGCAAACCAGTCTCCTACTGCATTGATATCCCGCCACTTGGTCAAGGCAGGCTCAAAAAAGCCGTAAGCCAATACCAGGCGCAGGATGAGCAGGGATAAATTCTTTCCCGCTTCTTCAAAGCGCATCAGAAAATCGAAAGGACAAGAGGTGTTTTTTAGAAAATTCATAAGGCAAATCTTTGTAACAAATATAACATTATTTTTGAAAACCGTGTCAGTTTTCCCCGTAATCGAGTTTTTCCCATTTCCGTTTGCGGTAGATTTCCCGCCTTTTGCGGAATAAATCTTCATCAATAAGGGCGTTTTCGATGGGTATTTTGTGTACAAAGCAATGCCGTCTGAAATGATAATCCCGGTCGTCGTCATAAAAGTTCTTGTACATGATAGCCAATTCTTCTTCCCGGTATTTGTGCAATGGCTTGTTGCGTTCGTCTTTTTTTCGTTGGAATTTTTTTGATTTGAGTAATTTATCGAAGTAAGGTAAAGAGATGATTTTCCGGGCTTCTGCTCTGACGTATTCCATAAATTCCTCCGGGGTGTCGCCGTGTACTCCGTCTATCAGCCCGATTTCAAAGGCGATATCCGTTCCCCAAGGCAGAGCATCTTCGGTAAAACGACGGGCTTTTTCGAACCCGATGCGTTTGGGCAAGAGGTACGTCCAATATTCCGAACCGTAGAGTCCCATATTCTTCGTATGCGGATTGAGGACAATGCCCCTCCGTGCCAAGACTTTGTCTGCCGCCAGAGCGAAGGGAACCCCGCCTGCCCCTGCATTTCCCTGCAAGGCGGATATAATATAATGGTCTGTGGAAAGAATTATTTCTTCGATTAGATCGTCAATGGCAAGGATGTTCTTCCACGATTCGTCCGCCGGATTTTCCGACTGTTCGATGATATTGAGGTGGATGCCGTTTGACCATATGTCCTTGCCGCCAGCCAGTACGATGAGTTTTACCCGTTTTTTAGCTTCGACCAAGGCTTCCCGCAGCCGTATGCATTGGTCTGCATCCATAGCTCCGTTATAGAAATCGAAATGCAAATATCCTATTCCATCTTCCTGTTCAAAACGTATTTCCTGCCAGGTTTCCCCTTCTGTCTTTTCGAAGGCTGATAAGTGTAAGGAGGGAATATGCCCGGCGTTATTACCCAATGCCAAAGTGGCGGGAAGCTTTATGGCACCCGGAACATTTTCTTTCAAATGGGTAATCCAGACGGCTCCGTCACCCGTAGCCAAACACACCGCCCGGTTTCTTTGTCCCAATACTTCCCCGGGATTCCCTTTCAAACGGCTTTCCTTCCAAGCACCGAATGCGTAAAATTCCCTGCCTTCGAGACGGATCAACACGCCGGGTGTACTGTCGGCGGCACGTATTTTGGTGATAATTCGAGAGGTGGATTCATCCCACTCGAAACGGTAATCTTCCTGCCGGGTTTTACGGTTCCATTTTCCCGTAAAGAACGGATCGCTATAATCCAAAGCCTTCGGCTTAAAATTGCCCTTGCCGAACTTCTCCACACTTTCCAGAACGGCATCTACCGCTGCCTGGGTTACTTCACAGCGGTACAATCCGGCTTTACTCCTTTCGGGTAGCGGAAAATGCCTGTATGCCCACACAGGTCCCGCATCCATTTTTTCAACGGCTTGCAGAATGGTCACTCCCCATTCTTCTGCTTTGCGCAGGATAGCCCAATCCAAAGAGGAAGCTCCGCGGTCGCCGGGGATACCCGGATGAACGATGAGGCAGGTATATTCCTCATAGATTTCCCGTGGGATTTTGGTAAGCAGGTAAGGTGCTATAATTAAATCCGGGCGGTAACTGTGAACCCCGGCTACCAGTCTTCCGGGTTGGCTGCCGGGTATGGTGATTTTGATATGGTGGTTCAACCTGTCGAGCTCAATCCACAGGCGTTGTGCCATCCCGTTGAATGCCGATGTGATAAATTGTATTTTCAAATTTTCTTGAATTGAAATTTATCCGTATAGTGATAGTATGCGGCACAAGCCCCCTCACTACTAACCATGGGAGCGCCGAGCGGATTTTTCGGACTGCATTTCTTTCCGAAGGCGGGGCATTGGTACGGTTTGATGATGCCTTTCATAATGTCTCCGGCAAGGCACTCGGGGTTTTCTTCGGCTTCTTCGAGTTCCACATGGAATTTTTGCAGGGCATCAAATCCGGCATATTTATCCTTGATTTTATATCCGCTATTAGGAATATTTTCCATGCCCCGCCACAAGCGGTCGGTAATTTCGAACACCTCGAATATGGTTTCCTGGGCTTTTTCGTTGCCTTCTTCTTTTACATACCGCGTATAGGTGTTCTCTACTTCGTAGCGCCCTTCTTCCAATTGTTTGACCACGGCGAGGATGCCTTGCAAGATATCCAATGGTTCAAATCCCGTTACCACAATGGGGACTTTAAATTTTTCCACCAATGGATAGTATTCCCAGTAGCCCATGATGGAGCAAACATGTCCGGCGGCGAGAAAACCATCGATATGACTGTCCACATCTTCCATGATGTTTTCGATAGCAGGCGGTACCAATACATGAGAGACCAACAGGGAGAAATTCTTTAATCCGAGTTTTCCGGCATGCAAAACCGCCAGAGCATTGGCGGGAGCGGTAGTCTCGAAGCCTACGGCAAAAAATACCACCTCCCTGCCGGGGTTTTTTTGCGCCAATTGTACCGCCTCCAATGGGGAGTACAGAATACGGATATCGGCTCCTCCGGCTTTGGCTTCGAGCAGGCTCTTACGGCTTCCGGGCACACGTAGCATATCGCCGAAACTGCATAGGATGACGTTTTTCTCTTCTGCCAGATACACGGCTTTATCTATCAAATGCAAAGGAGTAACACACACCGGGCATCCCGGACCGTGAATCATGGTAATCGATCCGGGCAAGACACTCAAAATCCCGTTTTTTACCAAGCTGTGCGTCTGCCCGCCGCAGACTTCCATGATACGCCAGGGGCGGGTTACCGTCCGGTGGATTTCATCCAGTACTTTTTTTGCCAGTCCGGGATTTCGGTATTCGGTCAAATATTTCATTTTCTCATATTTTATTTTTTGAAAATAGTATTTGTGGTTTTCCCTCCGGGAAATTATTCCCCATATCAACCGGATAACTTTTCATATTTCCCGGCAAAATCCAGGATTTGTTCCGGGGAATAATGCTTTAATATATCCTGTAAAATTTCCGTATCTTCTTTGGAGCTTTGTTTTTTTTCTGCTTTCCAACGTCTTAGAATTTCCCAAAATTCGTCATCAGTCAGTGTGTTATTGGATTCTTCCGGAGGAATACCGGCGGTTTCTTTTCCCTTTTGGCGCTCTTTGGCCAATGCCTGTGCCCTGCGGTCTAAGAAGTCTTTCAATTTGCTCATAACCCATTAATTTTTTACAAAAATATCATACATAATTTGTCCGAAAGATACGTTTTCATCGTTTGGTGACAATTCCCGGTGGAAGTATAATTCAAAATCCTCTCCCATCGATGCGATAACGGCTTCCGTCAGCCAGGCATTTTGGAATACGCCTCCCGAAAACGCTACCTTTTGGACTCCGGTTTTCTTGGCTGTTTCCGCGATGTATTTGGCTATCGTAATATGGAATTTAGCTGCGAGGAATTCCCTGTCGAAATCTTTTTGCAAATCGCCGGCTACCAGCCGGAGCAGTTCTGCCGGAAAATCCTCATTATCCACCGGATAGGCGTAATGCAATGTGAAATTGTTTCTTCGAAAATACCGGTAAGCGGCATTTTCCAAGCGCATGGCAGCCTCACCTTCATACGTTTGCTTGTCGATATCCAAAATCAATGAGGCAGCCGCATCGAAAAGCCTTCCAACACTTGATGTGACTAGCGGGGCAGAGGTTTTCAGGCGTTCATACACTTGTATTTCCGTACCGGAAAATTTTCCTGCATAGATGTCCTTTGATCCGCTACCGGCTACACATAGCAGCGAAATGCGCGGTTCCCGTACCATTTTGTCTCCGGTGATAAACGGGAAGCAGGGCAAATGGTGGATGCGGTCTATCTTGTGGTTTTCGTAGAGGAAAAATTCCCCGCCCCAAATCTGACCGTCATCGCCGTATCCGGTTCCGTCGAACACTACACCCAGCACGGGTTCATGCGTATCGAACAGGTTGTGTTCCCCCAGCACGGCGGCGAAATGGGCTTTATGGTGCTGTATTTGACGTAAATCAGCGCCGGTTTCCCTTGCCGTTTCACTACCGAAACGGGTGGAGAAATATTCCGGATGTTTGTCCGTAAGGATGTGCCGGGGTTTGAATTCGAGCAGGCTGCTCAAATGCCGGTATGTGTTCCGGTAATTGATTTCCGCATCGTAGTTAGCCGTATTGCCCAAATATTGACTCAGGTAGATATTTTTCCGGTTGAGGATGCCGAATGTACTTTTTTTCATAGCTCCGGTTGCCAGGATGGAATCGCCGGGCAGTTTTAGATTCCGGTTGATGTAGGAGGGAGCCCATCCGCGCGAACGCCGGATGACAATGCGTTGCTGGCGCAGGAATGTATAACGTACCACACTATCGTCCTGAGGGACGACGATTTCCCGGTCGTTGGAAAGTATGGCATCGGCTATCCGGGTCAGTTCTTCGAAAGCTTTATTATCCTCGTAAACAATTGTTTCACCCGACAGGTTTCCACTGGTAGCCACGATGGGTTTACGGAATTTTTTCAACAAAATATCGTACAGGGGTGTGTAAGGGAGCATCACACCCAGGGTATCCAAGCCGGGATTCAGGGTTTTGACGGGTAAGTCTGTCATCATATGCGGACGTCTGTACAGCAGTACAATGGGGGCTTGCCGGCTTTCGAGTTCCAATTTTTCCCCGATGTTCATTTCCGTATCTTCGGCGAGTTCGTACAAATCACCGTATATCAGGGCAAAGGGTTTCGAAGGGCGGTTTTTGAGTTTCCGTAGGCGTTTTACGGCTCCAGTGTTGGTGGCATCACAGGTGAGTAAATATCCGCCGATACCTTTTATGGCGATGATTTTTCCTTGTTGCCAATAGGTGGTTACCTTATCCAAATCATGAAAATCATCCGTCAGGATACCGTTTTCATACCATTGTAAATGAATGCGGCAGCCGGGGCAGGAATTGGTTTGTGAGAAGTGCCGTCGTTCGAGGGGATTGTTGTATTCATTGAGGCATTCCGGGCACATTGTAAAACCCGCCATGGTGGTGTGGGGGCGGTCATACGGAAGTTTGGTAATGATAGAATAGCGTGGTCCGCAATTGGTGCAGGTGATAAAAGGATATCCGGAGCGCCTGTCAGCCGGGTCGTGCAATTCTTCCCGGCAATCCCGGCACAAAGCCATATCGGGGGAGATGAGTAAGCCGGAAGGCGTTCCGCCCTCGCTCTCTACGATACGGAAATCTTTATAATCGATGAACTCAACCGGTTTTATGGTATAAGCAATGATTTCGGATAAAGGCGGAGGGTGGTTGATAATTTCTTCCAGAAAATGCTTCGCTTCCTTTTCACAGGTATTGATTTCAATATGGACGCCGTCGTTCGTGTTGTTTACAAATCCATTGAGCCGGTACCGGGTAGCCAATTGAAAAATATATGGGCGGAATCCGACACCTTGTACAATTCCGGAGATATGTATATGCCAGGTTTTCAATTTTCTAACGGTTGTTGTGTAAGCGGTTTGCCAAGTCCAGTATTTTCTCTATGGCTATGGGTACGGCGCGTTCCACTTTCGGAGTCATTCCTACCGTCATGGGTTGCATGGCTTCGATAGAAACGGTAAGCAGGTAAATATCGGGTAGTGTATCTTGCAGGTACAGGGCTTCGATCATGTCTTTCAGTCCGACATCATGAACACTGAGTGTTTTGGGATAGTCCGCGGCAAAACGGGGACGGATAATGTTCAATGTCCCCCCTTCTTTCCCGTCCATGGTAGCATCCACCATGATGATGGTTCCGTATTCGTCGAATACGTGCATGAGAAAGAATCCGCCCGTTCCACCATCGAGTACATCGAGGTATGGCGGCAGGGTTTGTTTTTCCATTTGTTGGACGATATGCACTCCTATTCCTTCATCTCCCATCAGGTAATTTCCTATGCCCAGGACGAGGATTTTATTTTTTTTCGAGTCTGAGATGTTCATGAGGTTTATTGTTATGGATGCATTTCCCGCCATGCGGGGAATATATGACAAATATAGTATGTGTTTGTCAAAAATTTCCCGGAGGGGAATAGAAAAAAAGAAAGATACTGCGGGTGACAGTATCTTTCGTAAGGGTTTTCAGTTTGGTTTTCAGGATTTTTTTTCGAATTTATAGCCTCCTACCATAGAGGATATTTCACCGTCTTTGTCTCTTACATCGTGGAATATAACGAGATAGATATGAACGATGGTGATAAAGATGATGATCCACATGGAGATATGGTGCAGGAGGCGTGTTCCGAAGTCGCCGCCGAGAGCGGGTTGTACCCATGCGAATAATTTCGGAAACCACCATGAGGCGTTGTCAGCATATAGTGCGAATCCTGTAAATACCATAATCAAAGCGAAGAAAAACATGATCAGGTAGGACAGGGCAGCGATGCTGTTGTGTCCTAATCGGTGATAGTTTTCTTTGGCGGGGAACAGGAAGATATCATATTTGAGTACTTTCCAAAATTCCTTGATGCCTGCTTTGGTAAAGGGGAACAGGAAGGCTTTCAACCGGGCGTATTTGTTGCCGGCAAAAGCCCAATACAGCCTCAGAATCATGGCGCCGGTAAAAAAGTATGCGGCGATAAAATGAATTACCCTGATGTATCCCATAGTGAAGGTATTCCAGGCTTCGCCTTGGTGCATCATAGCCGGAGGGTCGGCTATCAGGAACCCGGTAATACACAGTACTACGATGGATATGGCGTTTACCCAATGAAATATCCTGACGGGTAATTCCCATAAATATACTCTGTTGTATGTCTTGTCAGCCATGGTAGATTATTTATTGTTATACGGAACAAACTGATATGGCATCGGCACCGGTGATATGGTTTCCGTGCTCATCGTACAGGTGGACTGAACAAGCGAGGCACGGGTCGAAAGAATGGATGGTACGTATGATTTCCAGCGGCAGTTTGTCATCGGCTACCGGTGTACCTATCAAAGTGGATTCGTATGCCGAACGTTGTCCTTTGGGGTCACGCGGCGAAGCATTCCAGGTGGTAGGTACCACTTGTTGGTAATTTTCCACTTTTCCGTCTTTGATTTTGATCCAATGTGCGAGTGCACCTCGTGGAGCTTCGGAGAAACCGACTCCTTTGGCTTCTTTGGGCCAAGAGGAGGGTTCCCATTTTTCCATATTTGCCATACGGGTATCGCCGTTCTTGATATTGGCAATCATTTCGTCGAAGAATTCCAATGACCATTTGGCGGACAGTTTGGCGCATATACCCCTTGCAGCGGTTCGTCCCAGTGTGGAGAATAGCGCTTCTGCGGGTACGTCCAGGTATTTGAGTACGGCATCGACTTCTTCGATAGTCTCTTTGTCTCCCCGAGCGTAATTGATCAGCACCCGTGAGAGCGGTCCCACTTCCATGGGGTGTCCTTTCCACCTCGGGGTTTTTATGAAGCTGTATTTTTGATTGACATCCAGATGCTTGTACGGTGGTTTCGGACCGGTATAGTTGATGTTGGTCTCGCCTTCCCACGGATGCAAGCCGCCATCGGGATTACCGGAGTAGTCATACCAGGAATTGTTGATGTATTCCTGGATGTCGTCATTGCGGTGGTCCACATCATAGACCTTGCTCAGGTCGCGGTTCAGTATAACCCCTTGTTTGAACTTGAATTCTCCTCCGTAATATCCTTTGGTGGGGTATTCCCCGTAGCTCATGTAGTTGCCGAAGCCTTTTCCTATGGCGCCCCAATCTTTGTAGAATGAAGCAATAGCCAGCAGGTCGGGTATATAGACTTGTTCGATAAAGCGCTTTCCATCCTCGAACAACTTGCGTACATAGGCGAGCCTTTCGGCGTTGAGTCCGCCGATATGGTCTTCGCTGATGGCACATGCCATACCACCTACGAGGAAATTGGGGTGTGGGTTTTTACCTCCGAAAATGGTATGTACTTTCACCATTTCTTTTTGCCATTCGAGGGCTTCGAGGTAATGGGCTACCGCCAGTAAGTTAACCTCGGCGGGAAGTCTCATTTGGGGGTGTCCCCAATATCCGTTGGCGAAAATGCCCAACTGCCCGCTTTCTACGAATTTAGCAAGTCTTTTTTGCAGGTCGGAAAAATATCCGGGAGAACTCTTGGGCCAGTTCGAGATGCTTTGGGCTATTTTGGATGTTTCGGCGGGGTCGGCTTTTAATGCGCTGACCACATCCACCCAATCCAATGCGTGCAAGTGGTAGAAATGAACCACGTGGTCGTGCATGTATAATGCTGCAATCATCATATTTCTGACGAGTTCGGCATTGGGCGGGACCTGAATACCCAATGCGTCTTCCACTGCGCGAACGGAAGTGACGGCGTGAATACTCGTACAGACGCCACAAGTCCGCTGGACGAATGCCCATACATCACGGGGGTCTCTGCCTTTGACAATATTTTCAATTCCGCGGACCATGGTGGACGAGCTCCATGCATCCACAATTTTACCGTCTTTTACTTCGGCTTCTATGCGTAAATGTCCTTCGATCCGGGTTACGGGATCTACTACTATTCTTTCAGCCATATCTTTTTGTTTTTTGGTGTTTTGTTGTAATGTTATTTCTTATACCTTATTTATATATATACATTTTAGGCTTCGCTTTCTTCGTGTTTTTCCTTGCGTACTTTCGAAGCTATGGTGCTGGCTACGGCATGAACACCGATACCTACGGCAAGCGCACCGGCTACGGCTTTGCCTACGTTGTCAGCCGTAGATTCGATACCGAATCCGGGCAGATTGGTCAAACGTTCGTATATGGGTCCGTTATCCCAGAAATTATCTTCGGAACAACCGAAACAACCATGCCCCGATTGGATGGGGAAACTGACACCGTTGTTCCACTTGATGGTTCCGCAGGCGTTGTATGTCATGGGACCTTTACAGCCTACTTTGTACAGGCAATAACCTTTTTTTGCATTTTCATCGTCGAATGTTTCGGCGAATAGACCGGCATCATAATATGCCCTGCGGTAACAACTGTCGTGTACCCGCTTGGCATAGAAGGCTTTGGGGCGGTTCATGCTGTCGAGTTCGGGTAGTCTGCCGAAGGTTACTACATGTACGATTACACCGGCCATAACTTCTCCTATGGGCGGACAACCGGGAACACGGATGAGCGGTTTTCCGTTTATCAGTTTGTGAACCGGCGTAGCACCCGTAGGATTGGGAAATGCCGATTGTACGCAGCCGTTGGATGCACAGCTTCCCCATGCGATAATGGCTTTGGCGCCTTCGGCGGCTTCCATGAATTGCTCATAAGCCGTCTTTCCGGCTATACAACAGTAATGCCCGTCATCTTTCATAGGGATGGAGCCCTCCACGCAGAGGATATACTCACCGTGGTATTTTTTCATCGTATCGTGCTTGGCGGCTTCCGCTTGTTCACCGGAAGCTGCCATCAATGTCTCTGTGTAATCCAGGGATATCTTATCCAAAATGATATCCGCCACTATGGGGTGGTCGGAGCGGATAAAAGATTCGCTACAACACGTACATTCCTGATAATGTTCCCAGATAACGGGTACCCGGGGAGTGGTCTCCATCGCTTTGGCTATTTGACCGACAGCGGAATTTTCAAGTCCTAAATATGCCGCCATATAGGTGGCGAATTTCATAAAATCACGACGGGAATACCCCTGTCTGATGATGGACTCAAAATAGGTTTCTCTTTTTTTAACTGTTGCCATAGAAAATTATTTTTTGTAACTAAAATCACAACAAAGTTACAAAAATTTCATTAATGTAACAATGGATACCGTAAAAAATCCGTCTTTTTAAGCTGTTTTGTTGTTTACATTTGCTTCATTGAAATGTGTTATGCGTGCATTTACAATAAGTTATGCCTGTTTTGGGTTTTGTTATTTTGTTTATATCTTTGTAGTAGCGAGACCGCCATGATTTGTTTTGAGCGGAAAGATATGAATCGAAAAGATTATTTTCATGCATGAATTATCCTTGGTTACGGGTGTCATTTCCATATGTACGGATACCATAAGCAGGCATCCCGGGAAGCGTATCAGCAAAGTGGTATTGGAGATAGGCAGCTTATCCGGAGTGGACATGCCGTCTTTTGAATTCGCATGGAAGCGTGCGGTTCCCGGGACTGTTTTGGAAGGTGCCACCGCTGAAATCAATGAGGTTACCGCCCGTGCCAAGTGTACGGACTGTGGGATGGATTTCGAAATTTCCAATCTTTATGACCCTTGTCCCGGATGCGGGGGGTATTTCAGGAGGATATACCAGGGTGATAAGATGAATGTTAAATATATAGAGGTAGAGGATGCAGGGATGAGAGAGGATTTATTAACCGGACAAAAAAACTAATATAATATGTGTACCACATGCGGCTGCGGCGATACCAGCGGGGTGAGAATCACAAAACCCGGCGAAGGGAATAGTATCCACCATCACGGGCATCACCATGAACACCATCACGGACATTCCCACGATCACGGGCATGGGCATTCTCATGATGCCCACCCGCACAAGCATATTGTAGAGATAGAACGTGAAATCTTGCACGATAATCAACTTCTTGCCGAGCGGAACAGGGGTTATTTTTCAGCTAAGAATATTTTGGCTCTCAATTTGGTCAGTTCTCCCGGTTCGGGCAAGACCAGCCTGCTGGAACGGACGCTTTCCGGAATGAAAGACAGCATTCCTTTTTACGTGATAGAAGGTGACCAGCAGACGCTTAATGACGCTGAGAGAATAGATGCTGTGGGTGTACCCGTGATACAAGTCAATACCGGAAAAGCCTGTCATCTCGATAGCGAAATGATTCATCAAGCGTTAGAACGGCTCAATCCGGAGCCAGGGTCGGTATTAATGATTGAGAATGTAGGAAACCTGGTCTGTCCCTCGGCTTTTGATTTGGGAGAAAATGTCAGAATCGTAATAATCAGTGTCACCGAAGGGGAGGACAAGCCCCTGAAATACCCCGATATGTTCGCCGGTTCCGGTATTTGCCTTATCAATAAAATCGATTTATTGCCGTATTTGGACTTTGATTTGGACAAAGTAAAGGAATTTGCCCGCAGAGTGAATCCGGAAATAGAATTTTTCGAAGTTTCCGCCACCACAGGGCAGGGTATGGATAAGTGGTATGAATGGCTTGCCGGGAAATGGCGGGATATAGCCGGTAAAAGTTGATGTGATGGATACGGGTCGTACACCGGGCTGTTTTCCTATCGGGGAGATATTACCTGTTCCCTTTCCGGGAAATGGAGCTTCCGTATCAGCCGGGGAAGGCGATGCTAAGAAATACCGCTACCGCGTGGAAATTTTCGAGGCATACCGTGAGGGCTTGCATCTGTTGGAGACCTTTAGCCATATCATTTTGTTGTTTGTTTTCCACCGTTCCGGTGAAATGGCTTTGAGTGTGTTTCCCCCGAAAGCACAGGGACAAAAGACAGGCGTTTTTGCCACCCGTAGTCCCCGGCGGCCGAATCACATAGGAATGACCATTCTGGAATTGGAAAGTATAAATGGTGGAATAATCACAGGTGTATCCAAGGATGAATTGTATGTTGGAACGCCTGTTTTGGATATAAAACCCTATTTACCGCATCTGGACAACGTACCCGGAGCTACTCCGGGCTGGTTGGCACATTAATGCCGGCAATGGATAATCGCCGGTTTTTTCCCAAAGAAGCAGGTAGGGAAAGACTTTACAGAGCGTAACCTGTATTACATATAGATTTTCCTTATGGTACCATTTTTGCAAAATAATGAAACCACCTGTTCGAGCCGGGAATTAAGTGTATTTTTGCCGGCGAAGTATTGTTAACATAATAAAAACGTGAAGATATGACAGAAACTACAGAGAAAATCAAATGTTTGATTATCGGTTCCGGTCCTGCCGGATATACAGCAGCCATCTATGCTGCACGTGCCGATTTGAAGCCCGTGGTCTATACGGGTTTGGAAATGGGCGGTCAGCTCACCACGACTACCGAAGTGGATAATTTTCCGGGATATCCGGAAGGGGTCGAAGGACCTAAGATGATGGAGGACCTGAAAGCCCAAGCCGAGCGTTTCGGTACGGAGGTGCGTTTCGGTACTGTGACCAAAGTGGAATTGAGCAAAGAAGAAGGCGGGATACACCGTGCGGAAATAGACGGGAACAAGTGGGTGGAAGCCGAGGTGGTCATCGTGGCTACCGGCGCCAGCGCCAAATATCTCGGTTTGGAGAGTGAACAGCGTTTGAGGGGAGGCGGCGTTTCCGCTTGTGCCACTTGCGACGGATTTTTCTACAGGGACCAGGATGTGGTCGTAGTTGGAGGAGGGGATACCGCTGCCGAAGAAGCCACCTACTTGGCTAAGATTTGTAATAAAGTCACTTTGCTCGTCCGGAGGGGTGAGATGCGGGCTTCCAAAGCCATGCAAAAACGCGTGATGAACACGCCCAATCTGGAAGTGATGTTCCATACCGAAATAGATGAAGTACTCGGCGATAAGACCGTAGAAGGTGTACGTGTCGTCAATAACCAAACCGGTGAGAAGAAGGTCAT
>CAZQPD010000008.1:0-9843 GCA_964595235.1 uncultured Polaribacter sp. | reverse complement strand
GAATCTAATAAAACATAAAAATTTGTTCCCCAACCAATATTCAATGAAATTAATGAGTTTAAGTTTTGTGCAGAAGTTCCAGGGTAAATTACAAAATCTTTCTTTTTGTTAGGGAAACAAATTTTATACATTACTTCTAATACTTTTAAATCAGAAGGACCTTCTGTCAGAATGGCTTTTTGCCAAGGTATATCAAAATTGTTAGGGATAATTTTTAATAAATTCGCTAATGGCTGATAATATGTTTCATTTGATTTATCATTCTTTATGTAATCACTCCACAAGGTAGCAGTAATAATTCCATCTCTTTTAATTACATATGTATTCTTAATATTGTCTAACGATATTAAATATTGGCTATGAGTTGTATATATGACAGAGGTGTCTTCAACTAATTTTTGAAAGTCTTCAATCATATTCTGTTGTGCAGTTGAATGAAGATTAGAAGCAGGTTCATCAATGAGAAAGATAGGTTTTCCAAAATTCTTACGCAATTTTTTTCTTCTAAATTCTGTTTTCATTAAAAATGAAAGGTACCATAAAGCTCCCTTACTACGCTCTTCTACATTATAGGTTGTTCCATCAATATCTGTTATTTTTATTTCAAAATATTTGCTTCTTGCATTAGGATTAAATGTTAATTCTGTTTCTTCTATATCTTTGACCCCTGATAAATCCTTCCATTTTTCAGAAAAGGCTTTATTTAGGGTTTTATTAACTCGCTTTAATACTGTTTTTGCATCATTATGTCTTGGGTTTGATTTGGAAAAATATTTGTTGTATTGTTCAATACTGTAATCTTTGTTTGTATTATAAAACAAGCCATCAATAACATCATACCAGTCAGCATTAAAAGCATCATTGGTTTCATTAATAAAAATTTTGTCAGGAATGCGGTCTTTGAAATCTTCAAAATAAATAATATAAGGACATTGTCTAATAAATTCTTTTGCAATTTCTTTGACATATTTGTTCTTCACAAAAGGGTGATCCGAAATTATTTTGTAATATGGCTTTTTAGGATTCCCTTTATGAAAAGGGAAAACTCTTGAAATAATAATACTCTTTTGTGTGTTTATTTCACGAAGAAAACTTTCAATATTTTGTATATTAGAATTATCTATATTTTAATTTCTAATAACCCTTTTAAAAGAATCTATTTTTATTTTTTCGTCAATTTCTATATGAGCGGTAATTGATGCTTCACCTGTAAAGTTTACATTTGATTTATTTCTTATTGACCGAAAAAAATCATTGCTAATATCAGCTGTTGGGTCATTTATATAGTCGAAAGTCTCAATTGCTTTTAATATAGTTGTTTTCCCGGATTCATTTAAACCAAGAAGTAGAACTAAATCATTTTTTCTTAAACTGATAGTAACATCTTCTATCCCTTTAAAGTTTTTTATTTCAAAACTTTTATATATCATATTTTAATATTTTATTTAATAAGGCACAACACTTGTACACCACTTGTACACCCTCATTATCCATATTTCCTTTTTGAGCGCAAGTTAATAATTATTTTAAAAAATACCAAATCCATTCATTTTTACCCTTGTATTTCATCAAGACTTCTAACGTTAGATTCGTTACCGGGCGGTATCGTTGTTGAGACAGGGCGGGCAATATCTCTTACAAATCACCCGCTCCATCCTTATCTAACCCTCATAAACCATTTCTTCCAAAACTTTGTAACAAAATCCGAAATTATGCGTTTTTATATATATCAAACCTAAACTCTTATATCATGAAAAAACTCATATTTACCTCAATATTACTTTTTTCCCCGTTTCTACGGGCACAGGATACCGGAGGGAAAATAAAAATCTTTTACGACTGCCAAACGTGGAATTGTGAACAGACTTACATACGTCAAAACCTTCCCGAGGTCGAGTTCGTACGCGACAGAAACTTCGCCGACGTCCATATTCAGATGGTTTCCGAAGGAAACGGTAGCGGAGGCAATACTTTCCATTTGGATTTTTTCGGACAGAACGACTACCGTGAAATTCAGGAAAAATACAGTTTTTCGACCGGTGCGGACAGCACACAAGATGAGTTCCGCGTTTTATTGCTCAAATACTTGAAATTCGGATTGATGAAATTCTGGATGAAAAACGGATTGGCTGACAAACTTCAATTGAATTTGGATATCCCGGAAAATAAAAAAACGGAACAAGACGGGTGGAACAACTGGGTGTTCAATGTCGGAATCAACGGGTGGCTCAACGGCAGTAGCAACGGCGACTACAGCAATTATACCACCTATGTTTCAGCCAAACAAATCAAAGAAATGAACAAATTCTCTTTTTCCTCCCGGTACAACAGAGGTAAACAAACCTACCGCTACGGCAATGACATCATCGTTTCCAACAGGGAATTTTTCAATATTAACCTTTCAGAAATATTGGGCATAAACGACCACTGGTCATACGGTGTATTCACCCGTTTCGACCGTTCCCGTTACAGTAATTACAAACAGGCATACGAACTGTTTGCCGGCTTGGAATACAGCCTCTTCCCCTACCGTGAATCTTCCAAGCGCCGCTTGGTACTGTCGCTACAAACCGGCTCGATATACAATATGTATTTCGAAAGAACCATTTACAACAAAACCGACGAGTGGCTATGGCGCACAAAAATAGATTTCAATGGAAATTTGGTAAAAAAATGGGGAAATATCTACGCCGGTATCGATTACAACACCTATCTTCATGACTTTGACCTGAATTCGATGGGCTTCAATATGGGCACACAGATACGTCTGACAAAGGGATTGAATTTCAATATTAACGGCTACTACGCCATTACGCACGACCAAATCAATATTGCGGGAGGAGACTTGACTATCGAGGAATTACTATTGGCACAAAAGGAATTACAGTCCGGTTACCAATACTTCTTCAATGTCGGATTGAACTATTCATTCGGCTCCATCTACAACAGCATAGTCAACCCCCGTTTCGATAATGCAACCGGAAGCGGTAGAAGTTGTGTTTGTTTTTGATATTAGAAAATACAAATAAAAAGATACACCCCCCTTTACCCGAACAACCGGGCGTACATCTCCTCGATACCGGTTATCCGTTCTACTTTGATAGAATGTTTTCCCGGACCGGCGGGAGGGTTATAGTCCGAAATGAAAATGCGTTTGAAACCCATTTTTTCCGCCTCCGAAATTCTCCGTTCCACACGGAGTACCGGGCGGACTTCACCGGTCAGCCCCACTTCGCCGGCAAAACAGACATCCTCGGGAACGGCTTGATTTTCCAGTGATGAAATCACGGCGGCTATCACCGCCAAATCCAATGCCGGATCCACCACACGGATACCTCCCGTAATATTGAGAAACACATCGGATGCCCCGAGCTGAAAACCGGAACGTTTCTCCAATACGGCGAGCAACATGTGCATACGGCGCAAATCATACCCCGTCACCGAACGCTGTGGTGTGCCGAACACCGCCTTGCTCACCAATGCTTGTACTTCTATGACCAGCGGGCGCATTCCTTCCATTATGACCCCCAATGCCGTCCCGCTCAATCCCGAATGGGATTCGGACAACAGCCTCTGCGAAGGATTTACTACCGCCTGCAACCCCTTGTCGTTCATCTCGTAAATTCCTATCTCGGAAGTGGAACCAAAACGGTTTTTGAACACCCGCAACAGGCGGTACAAATGATGCCTGTCCCCTTCGAACTGCAAGACCACATCCACCATGTGTTCGAGTACTTTCGGACCGGCTATCTGCCCGTCTTTGGTGATATGACCTATCAATATCACGGAGGTCCCCGTCTCTTTGGCATACCGGATGAACTCCGCTGTGGTTTCCCGTATTTGGCTGATGCTTCCCGGCGAGGCATCCACTACCGGCGTGTGTAAGGTCTGTATGGAATCCACAATGACGAGGCGGGGGCTCAACCGCCCCAAATGCCGGAACAACTCCGGTGTGCCGGTTTCCGTAATAAACAGGCATCCGGAATCTTCCAAACCTATCCGCCGGGCGCGCATCTTGATCTGCGTCAGACTTTCCTCGCCCGATACATAGACGGCATCGTCTCCCATTCGCAAGGCTACTTGCAATAACAAAGTGGACTTCCCTACTCCCGGCTCCCCGCCGAGCAGGATTACCGACCCGGGTACCAAGCCGCCACCCAATACCAAATCGAGTTCGGCATCGGCAACCGGAAAACGGCTTTCGCTGTCGCCGTCCACATCGGTCAGGCGAACGGGATTCTTGCGTACGGATGCCGGCGGTGTTTTACTATCCTGCTGCCAGGCAGGAATGTCACCCGGCTTGCCCACCACTTCTTCCTCTATGGTATTCCACTGCTTGCACGAAGTGCATTGTCCCATCCATTTGGGAAATTGCGCCCCGCAATTCCGGCAATAATAAGTAGTTTTAACTTTCACGGCAGGTTGTTACTCGATTAGATAGGGTCTGCTGAAAATCACAGAAGTGCTTGAATTTTTTAGCTTGTAGGGCAGAGCGTTAAGAAAATGTCCGGTGAACATTTCTATCCAGTGAGCCTGCTTGCCGCGCGGGCAAAATAAACACGTTTTTATTGAACGATATAAATGCACGACCTTTTCGATAAAACCTCGATTTTTCTTGCGTTTTACTATTGACATTATTTCGTAATTCATTCTCTTATACGTGTTTGAGAGTTTTTCAGCGGGACCTAGATCACTGTACGGAACTGTGATAGGAAACGGATATCGTTTTCATACAGCATCCGGATATCGGGTATTTGGTATAGCAACATGGCGATACGTTCTATCCCCATACCGAAAGCAAAACCGGAATAGACTTCCGGGTCTATCCCCACGTTCTTCAACACATTGGGATCCACCATCCCCGCACCCATGATTTCCAGCCAGCCGGTGCCTTTGGTGATACGCCGGTCTGTCTCGGTTTCGAGCCCCCAATAGATATCCACTTCCGCACTGGGTTCGGTAAACGGGAAGTAGGAAGGACGCAATCGGATTTTGGACTTGCCGAACATCTCGCCGGTGAAGTACATCAGGGTTTGTTTCAGGTCGGCAAAGGATACGTTTTTGTCGATATACAGCCCCTCTACCTGGTGGAAAATACAATGCGACCGCGCCGAAATATCCTCATTTCTATACACCCTGCCCGGGGAAATGATACGGATGGGCGGCTTATGAGTTTCCATATAACGCACCTGCACCGACGAAGTATGGGTACGAAGCAATATATCGGGATTGCGAGTGATAAAGAAGGTATCTTGCATGTCTCGCGCAGGATGGTGTTCGGGTAAATTTAAAGCCGTGAAGTTATGCCAATCATCTTCGATTTCCGGTCCTTCGGACAATACAAACCCGATGTGTGAGAAAATATCCACAATTTTATCCCTCACTATGCTGACGGGATGCGCTCCGCCTACTTCCACGGCATTTCCCGGACGGGTCAAATCTTCGCTTTTCCCTTCGTTGCGCACCGGACGGGACAAAGATTGTTTGAGGGTTTTTATCTTATCCTCCGCTATCTTTTTCAGCCTGTTCAACTGCTGCCCTATTTCGCGTTTTTGTTCATCCGGTACGTTCTTGAATTCGGCAAAAAATGCTTTTATCACCCCTTTGCTACCGCTGATACGAATACGGAACGCCTCTATTTCATCGAGGGTTTGGGCTTGAAATTGCTCTACTTCTTTCAGCAGTTCTTCTATTTTGTCGCGTAGGTTCATGGTTCTTATGGTACGGTTTATATTTTACAATTATTTCAAATCCATTTTTCAGAACAGCCTTCCCGTAGCCTCGGCACCACCGGGGTACTTTCCGAGGTGTTTGTATGCGCGTCCGGTAACCTGTCGCCCGCGCGGTGTCCGGATGATAAATCCCTCTTGAATGAGGAAGGGTTCATATACCTCTTCGAGTGTTTCGGCATTTTCGCCTACGGCGGTAGCGAGTGTGGTAATCCCGACGGGTCCCCCGTTGAATTTATCGATGAGAGTCAGCAGGATTTTGTTGTCCATTTCATCCAGTCCGTGGGCGTCCACATGCAGGGCTTTGAGGGCGAATTTGGCGATTTTGATATCGATTTTGCCGTCGCCTTTGATTTGGGCAAAATCCCTGACGCGCCGGAGCAAGGCATTGGCAATTCTCGGCGTTCCCCTGCTTCTGCCGGCTATTTCGATAGCAGCTTCCATACTGATGGGTACTTTGAGAATGCGCGCACTGCGCTGTACGATGGTGGTAAGGAGTTCCTTGTCGTAATATTGCAGGCGGTTGTTGATGCCGAAGCGCGCGCGCATGGGCGAGGTCAACAAGCCGCTACGTGTCGTGGCACCTATCAGGGTAAAGGGTTCCAGTTCTATCTGTATGCTTCGTGCATTAGGTCCGCTTTCGATGAGAATATCTATTTTGTAATCCTCCATTGCCGAGTACAAATACTCCTCGATGACCGGGCTCAACCGGTGTATTTCATCGATAAACAATACATCCCGGCGGCTTAAATTGGTGAGCAAACCGGCGAGGTCACCGGGTTTGTCCAACACGGGTCCCGAGGTCACTTTGATACCGGCACCCAGTTCGTTGGCTATGATGTGTGCCAGGGTGGTTTTCCCCAGACCCGGCGGACCGTGTAGCAAGGTATGGTCGAGGGCTTCATCGCGCATATTGGCAGCCGACACGAACACCCGGAGGTTTTCCAACACCTGTTCCTGCCCTGTAAAATCATCGAATGTGGCAGGGCGCAGCTGTTGTTCCACAGCGAGGTCGTCGGGGTCGAGGCGCTGCTTATCCGGGTCGAGATGCGGGTTGAGACTACTCATGATTATTGTCTTAATTCAGCGCCGAAACGATTTTCGAATACTTGTAACAAGCGCTTCATTACCTTATCTATTTGCTTATCTTTCAGCGTTTTATTATCATCACGCAATATAAATCCCAGTGCGTATGATTTCTTTCCTGCGGGAATTTTATCCCCTTCATACACGTCGAACAGGCGAACTTCTTTCAGCAATTTCTTTTCGGTATCGAATGCCGCGGCATACAATTCCGAATAAGGTACTTCTTTGTCTATTAACAGCGCCAAATCCCTCTTTACTTCGGGGTATTTGGGTATTTCGCGGAATACCGGGCGGTGATGTTGCGAAAGAGCCGGCAAGGTATCATAGACGGCTTCGGCGAATACGACTTGCCGTTTGATACCGAACTTTTCCGCAATGCCGGGGGCGACGATTCCCAAGCGGAATATTTCGTCTTTTCCGCTACGCAGGCTTATTCCTTCGGAAAAATGCGGATGCTCGAACGGGTGTTCTGCCAGGTGGTTGATACCCAAGCTATCGAGTAATGCGGTAATGATACCTTTGAGGTAGAAAAAACCGGCTGATTCGCGCGGGTGGTTCCACGAAGCCCTCCGGTAGGCACCGGTAGTGGCGAGAGCCAATTTTGTGGTTTCGTCATATCCGTCACCTTTCCGGGCATAGGTTTTTCCTATTTCAAAGAATTGTAAATCGAACTGTTTCCTGTTCATATTATATGCGATGCTTTCGAGAACGGAAAAGAGCATATTGAATCTCATTACGGACAGGTCGGCGCTCAACGGATTGAGCAGTCTTACCACATTAGCGTCGTCCACGGCGGGGTCGAAAGAAAGATATACCTCTTTGGTCAGGGAATTGGACATCATTTCGTAGAATCCGCGGGCGGTGAGAAAAGAGGATATACGCCGCCGGAAACGTTCGTCGTAGGAGTCGCCCGATACGAGGGAAAAATGAACCTGATCGGGGTATTCTACATTATTATAGCCGTAAACCCGGAGAATTTCTTCGATGACATCCGCTTCGCGGTACACATCGGTACGATAGGAAGGTATTTTCAATCCGAGGGCGGTGTTCGTCTCGCTGATTATCTTGATATCGAGCGATATAAGTATCTCTTTTATCACCTCTTTCGGGATGATTTGCGGAATGATTTTGTTGATGGTATCGTAGTGTAATACGACCTGGTGATCTTCTATTTTTTCAGGATAGAATTCTTGAATATTGGATGATATTTTTCCTCCGGTGAGTTCCACGATGAGTGAGGCGGCTCTTTTGAGAGCCAAATCCACGGCATTGACGTCCACTCCCCTTTCGAAGCGGAAAGAGGCATCGGTATGCAGCCCGTGTCTCTTCGAGGTTTTACGTATGCTTACCGGGTCGAAATAGGCGCTTTCGAGGAACATATCGGTAGTGGAATCGCTGACGCCAGAATGCAATCCGCCATATACTCCGGCGATACAAAGCGGGGTATCGTGGGCATCGCATATCATCAGGTCTTCTTCATGCAGTTTTCGTTCTTCGCCATCCAGGGTGACGAAAGGGGTTCCCGCGGGCAGGGTTTTTACTTTTATCAATTGTCCTTTGATTGCCGATGCATCGAATGCATGCAGGGGTTGTCCCAGTTCGTGTAGTACGAAATTCGTTACATCCACGACATTATTGATAGGTTTTAGCCCGATGGAACGCAGGCGGTTTTGCAGCCATGCCGGTGAAGGCGCCACCTTCATATCTTTGATGGTGATACCCATGTACCTCGGGGCGAGTTTCCGGTTTTCCACTTCCACCTTCACGGTAAACAGGTGGTTGTCGATATTGAAATGTGTAACAGGCGGGCTGATAAGAGGCAGGTTCACATGATGCCTGATCAATCCGGCACGCAGGTCTCTTGCCACTCCGAAATGGCTCATGGCATCGGAACGGTTCGGAGTAAGTCCTATATCGAAAATATGGTCTTCTTCCACGGTAAATATTTCGCGGAGCGGAGTTCCCGGTTTTATATCTTCATCGAGTACCATGATTCCGTCATGGCTGTCGCCCAATCCCAATTCGTCTTCCGCGCATATCATTCCGTGGCTTTCTTCCCCGCGGATTTTCCCTTTTTTGATTTTAAAAGTTTGACCCTCACGGTCATACAACACCGTTCCTACGGTAGCGACCGCTACTGTCTGACCTTCGGCTACATTAGGTGCTCCACACACGATCTGAACCGGTTCCCCCGAGCCTGTGTCCACTGTGGTCAACGACAGCTTGTCGGCATTGGGATGCTTGGTACAGGTCAGTACCTTTCCGGCGACTACGCCTTTGAGACCGCCCTTTACGGATTCGAATTTTTCGATTCCTTCCACTTCGAGTCCCAAACCGGTAAGTAGTTCCGCGACTCTCCCTGGTTCCCAATCGACGTCGAGGTATTCCTTCAGCCAATTATAAGATATCTTCATTATTTTTTTTAATATGAATTGGAAAGGCAAAGATAAGAAGTTTTATCATGATTGTAAGCGCATACCTGCGAATCTTGTTACAATCCGGTTGCTTGCCCTCAATTGAAACTTATCTGATCCGGATAAGAATATTGTCAAAGACAATCGGGATAATCGATAATTATTTATCTTTGGAACGTCCCTATAAAATACGGAGACAGCTTTTCTAACCTGAAAAATAACATAATATGATCCAAACCTATTTTATTACTCCTATTCAAAAGTTCATAAAGACTGAAAGTTTTGCGGGTTTTCTATTGTTCGCTTCCACAGCGATAGCCCTTTTTTGGGCAAATTCCCCTTGGCACGGGCTTTATGAGGAGATGAGGGAGATACATTTGGGGATTCGTTTTATGGATTTCGAATTGAATAAAAGTTTATTGCACTGGGTAAATGACGGGCTGATGACCATATTCTTCTTCATCATCGGTTTGGAACTGAAAAGAGAGCTCTTGATAGGCAAAATCAATACTGTAAAGAAAGCCTCCCTACCACTGATAGCTGCCTTAGGCGGGGTTATGGTACCCGTATTCCTGTACCTTTGGTTCAACACCAATCCGGAAACGGGAAACGGT
>CAZQPD010000007.1:0-13753 GCA_964595235.1 uncultured Polaribacter sp. | reverse complement strand
AACGGGTCTATAAAGAACAAACAGCCTATAAGAAAGCCGGGGTATTACTGTCGGGATTAGTCCCTGCACAGGAACGGCAGCTATCGCTGTTCGATCCGCACGACTATGCCAAACACCGGGAAATCATGCGAGTCATCGACCGTATCAATGCCCAAGCCAGCTACCGCCTGGTAAAAAATGCCGCCGAAGGAACCGCCCGTGCATGGCGCCTGCGACAGGAACACCGTTCTCCCCGTTATACTACCCGGTGGGATGAGCTGATAGAAATACGGGTCTAAACAGGGTCCGGTGAAAAATTTTTTTTAGTTGATAGTTATGAGTTTTTAGTTGATAGTTAGGGAGCGTGTGTCATTTCGATACGGAGCGTTAGCGGAGTGAGAAATCTTTTATAGTTATGAGTTGATAGTTTTTAGTTGATAGTTGGGGAGCGTGTCATTTCGACCGGAGGGAGAAATCTTTTTGTTGGTAAAGTTTTTCACCCGCGCGGCAGGCTGGCTTACCGGTTAGAAATGTCCACCGGACATTTTCTTGAGGCTCTGCCTTACAAATTAATAAATTCAGGCACTTCTGTGATTTTCAGCAGAGCCTACATAATCATCTCACAAATCCATCCTGCATTTGCCGGACCACCGGCGGAAAAATCAGCCCAATAACGACAACAAGGATATCACTCCTACCCCAAAAGCAGCCAACAGCAAATACAATGGGATGACCAGTAAAAATAATTTCAAACCTGTTATCCATACGGACTGACGATAGAGATACCGGAGGGTCCGGAACAAAAAGACGACAAAGAACAGGTCCAGCAACATACTTATTACCTCCCGTAAAAAAGCAGGTAACACTACCTCAAAGAAAATGCCCGCCAACATTAGAATAAAATACAAACTCTGCAAATAGAAAATCCACACCAAGGTTTCGGCATAAGTCAATCCACGCTTGTAGAACGACAACCATACGAAAAAAGCCAACACGGGTAAGGTGAAAAACAGCCCGAGGGTAACCTTGGACATGATGGATTTGCGAAACCTGTTCCTGCTCTGTTCGCTGACGAACAACCGGTACACATTTTTCGAAAAATCAATAATCAACAAATTCCACATACTTGGTTTTATCTGCAAATGTGAAACGATATCTTTGGTTTCCATTTCGTTGTACGGCTTATAAAAAACCAAATCGAAAAGGACGGACAACCGTTCTAAAATGGGTTTGTGTTCTAATGCTTCCGGGTCCTCTATTTGCGGATAATAATCATCATAAACCCCCCGCTCCGAAAGATAATCTTTCAGAATAGAATACATGTCTATTTGATACAAAGCTACGGAACCGTTTTTTAGGGATATCCGTGAGGTTTGTCGATGGTGTTCCTTGATCAAACCAAACACCTCATTGTACAGCTTGTTACGTGAGGCAAAGTCGTTTCCGGCATTGCGCAGTACTTCGACGAAATGCATATTTTGGTCGAGTGAATCCAATTTCGATATGACAGCTGCTTGCCCTTCGCCGGAGGAATAGGATTCGCCCGTTGTCATATCCTGGATTTCATAGACCGTCTGTTCACGGTCGAACAAACCCGTAATTCCTTGCAGCAAAAAATACAGTATGCCTGCTTGTAACAACAGCCGGAACGGACTGGTAAAGCGTTTTCGTCTGCCTTCGATATATTGCATCGAGACTTTTCCGGGGTGTTTGAACAATTGAACCAGCGTCTGCCAAATACGGCTGTCGAAATTAAAAAAATTAGCGGCGAAATCCCGGAAAAACTGCTTGACGCCCAAGCGGGCAAATGAGTTTTTCTGTCCGCAATACGGGCAGTGGTTTTCATATCCCCGGAGCGGGTGTCCGCAATTATGACAGATGATATCTTTATTATCCGTATGATGCATTTTCCGTACTGAAAACGGATTGGTATTACATTTTATAAATCCAATCGGCGGGATTTTGTTTGTGAACGGTTTTCCAAATTTGGAATTTCAATTCCGTTTTCCCACTGACGGGATTGGTATAGATGACCCCTACGGGTTCTTTGGTTTTCACCTTATCGCCTTTCATCACATAGACTGTTTTCAGATTGGCATACACGCTGATATACTGTCCGTGTTGGACGAGTACGGAGCGTACGCCCGTCTGGGGGTTCTTTTGTACGGCGAGGACTTTCCCCTCGAAAACAGCGAGGGCTTCCGCCCCTTCGTGTGTGGCAATACGCACCCCGCTACTCGATATTTTCAATTTGGGGTCCAATGGGTCGGTTTGGGTACCGAAACGAATGGTGACCAAACCTTTTTTGACGGGCCAGGGCAATTTTCCTTTGTTGGCTTCGAATTTACCCGACAGTTTTTTGGCTTCGGGAGTCAGGGTGAATTTTTTCCCGCTCTTGCCCGATGATTTGGTGATAGCGTGGCGTATAGCCGCTTCGATTTGTTTGGTGAGTGCCCGTTCTTCCCTTTGTTTCTTACGTATCTGGGCGATATATTTTTGTTTCTTGCGCCTGTATTTTTTTACCAATTGCTCGTGCTTTTCCTTTTCCTTATTGATTTGGGATTGTTCGTAGGTTTTTTCGTCTATCAAATTTTTCTTGTACTCTTTCAAGCTACGCAAGCTGTCGTTGAGTACTTGCAAGCGCATGGTTTTACTCTTGATACTGTCGGCTTGTTTTTTTTGATATTCGGCGAATTGCTTTAAGTATTGAAACCGCCGGTACCCCTGGTAGAAATCTTCGGCGGAGAGGATGAACATCAGCCGGCTTTCTTTGGATTTGTTTTTGTAGGATTGGTAGATGGTTTCGGCATATTCTTTTTTCAGGCGTTCGAGGTCTTGTTTTAGCCGGTCGATTTTTTCCTTGTTTTTTTCGATATTTCCCGACAGGGCTTGTATCTCCTTGTTGAGTACCTGTATCAGTTCTTTGCGGGTTTGGATTTTCTGGTTCAGGTCGCGGACTTCGTGCACGAGGCTGCGCTCTTTCTTTTTGGTTTTTTCCAGGTAAGTTTTTATTTTTTTTATCTCTTTTTTCAGCTGTTGCCTCTTGGCTTCGAGCTTTTTCTTATCGCTTTGCTGTGCGGAGGATGACAGGGGAAATATCCAAAGGAAAATAACCAACACCCAAAGAAGCCGCTTGAAATTGAAAGTGAGAATCATCCCCTTGCTATATAATCTAATTATTTGCATATCACCGAGCAGTGCTAATAAAAAAGTTCTTTGCCATTGATATTTATAACGATATCATTAATATATAAAACACACCCAAAAATAATAACTTCACTATTATTGTTTTCCAATTGACATACTTATACTCGTCATCCTCTATCCGGAATGGATTTATTAATCCGATGGCTTGTATAACAAACAAATAGGCAAATATTTTGCTTATCCAGCTCAATTCGAAATAGGAATTATATAACCCGGCATGAATGAAATCGGATTTAAAAATAAAAAACGGCAAAAGTATGATGACAAGGATAGAATTAATTTTAATGACAATATTAGGTATTTTTGTTTTCAGTAGAGGTTTTGGTTTTTCATAGACATAAGAGAGATTAATGCTTTTCATTGATTTACAGTCAACTACCAAATATTTCCCGGCAATATTTTGTAAACCTTTATTATTTTGTTCGTTACTATCAGGATCTTCGTTTTCAGTTCTAACCGCTTTACGCAAAACCACTTTACTTAATACGGAACTATCACTCGGAAGTAATTCATAATCTACCACTATTCCTGAATAATAAATATTTTCATGTGCTGTTTCTATTTGAATATCCGCTTTGGTGAAAACATGTTTTTTATTTCTTTCTTTTAAATGGCGATTCTTTTTGAAATCGGAAAATTGATCAGTAAAAATATAAAACCATTGATTTTTGAATCTTAATAATTTAAAACGTGTATCTAATTTGGTATATCTGACCAACCGGCTCAATAAAATCCCTATAATTCCACTCGAAAAATACAAAAACTCCAAAAAAGGCAATACATATTCATTTACAAGTAATTTGATAGGTTTTTCCGTGGTCTCCGAATATCTGAAATCCTGGCTGGTAACATCTTTGAATTTATCGATTATTTTTCCCAAGTCAATATCGATAACATATTTATCATAAAATAAAAAAATGAGTACCAATAATATCAATCCGGGTATTGAGGATTTAGCAAGTAAGTTGACTAAATTTTTCTCCGGATTAAACTGTTTTGAAAACTCGCCATAAAAATATAATCGCCTAAAAATGAGCCCTGGGAAAAAGATTAGTAATAATATTGCAATAAACCCAAGTGTTACATCCATTGTGATTAAATGAAAACTTCCCGTTTGTATTCAAGCTCTTTTTCAATTTCTTTCATTTTATTTTCATCGGCAAGTATTTTCCTTCCTTTACTGGAAATTATTCTACTGGTATCATCTTCGAATATTGTCCTAACTATCAAAATAGCCAGTGCACCTAAAATTAATTTGGAAACTATATCCGTTTTCCCTAATAAATTTTTTTTCATATTGCAAAGGTAGTAATTTTTTGTTTACTATATAATTACTTTATATAGTTAGAGCAAAAAGTTAATTTTATTCCCCCTCCGCCCGGTAACCTTTGTCTTTCTTTCCGAATACGGAAAAATGCACGTAGCGTTTGGGGTGTTCTTTCATATCGCGAAGCAGTTCTTCGAGTTCTTTGGAGGCTTGCGCCAAATGCTCGTACAAGGCTTCGTCTTTGAGCAATTTGCCGGCGCTTCCTTCTCCTTTTTCGATACCGTCCAATATCCCGTTGAGGCGGTCGAGTGAACCTTGCAGGCTCTGTACCGTACCCGCCAATCCTGCCCGGCGCAGTTCTTCTTCCAATTGCCTTGTAATGCGGTTAATGTTGTCCACGGCTTGTTTACTTCCCGAAAGTACCGAATCGATATTGTTACTGTTTTGTTTCAAAGTGTGGTTCAGCGAAGCGGAAATTTGCTGAAATTCACCGAGAGTGCTGTTGAGACGGGCAATGCTGTTTCGCAAATGAACACGGGTTTCCGGATTGAGAACGTCGTTAATCCCATTCACCAGGCTATCGGTACTGATAAGGGTTTTACGCAGTTGACGTTGGATGGGGTCGAGTTGGGCTCCCACCGATTCGAACAGGTCGTTTTCCACTTCACCTTTCAGGTAACTTCCATAACTTGCGGGTTTGCCCGACCCTTCGATAATTGCGAGGGATTTCCCTCCCATCAATCCGTCCGACACGAGTTTGACTACGGAATTGGCGGGAATTTTCACATTTATTTCATTGAGTGAAAATACTACATCCACCCGGGTATCGCCTCCTTCTTGTACGAGTTTCATATCATCGACCTTACCGATGACCACTCCTTTCATCGTAACGCGACTCGAAGTGGTAAGCCCCTGTACTTGCGGCAGATAAGTATGATACTGTGGCAATGCCGCACGCAGTATGTTCTTTCCTTTCATATAATTGTAACTCCACACGAACAAAGCCAATGTGGTGACGAATACCACGCCTATTTTTAATTCTCTCGATAATTTCATGATGCAAAATGCTTTCTCGTTACGAAAGTAGGCAAAAATATAGATTTTTTTATTGACCTGAATTTTCTTGTAATACCTTCCGCACCGATAATCTTTCTTTCCCTTTGAATGCCACGACAAAAGCCCCCTCATACCCTTTCTTTACGGCTTCTTCCCGCATCCGTACTATTTGGTTGTAATCCGAAGTCTTGCCGTAGTAATATTTATAGTATTTTCCCACTTTTACAGCCTCCACTCCCTTCAGTCCTTTGAAATTCGACGGGACGGTTTCTACTTTTCTCGCTGCCGAAGCGATTTGTACTTTGAATGTAACCCCTTTGATAATCCGCTTTTCGCTAATGGTATCCGTTTCGCCGGGCTCGTCGATGTTCGATATTTTATCGAGTTCATCTTTGTAGCGTATGATACCGTCCACAATGGAAGCTGCGATTTTTTCCTGCCCTTTTTTGCTATGCAAAAAGACCTCTTCACGGCTATTGCTCAAAAAGCCGATTTCGGTCAGAATGGAAGGCATATAGGTTTGATGCAATACGATAAAACCGGCTTGTTTGACCCCGCGGTTTTTACGCTTGCCTACTTTGCCGTAGCTCTCTTCTACCAAATGGGCGAGGCGCTTGCTCATTTCCAAAAAATCCTCTTGCATCAGCGTAAGTCCTATTACCGATTCAGGGGCGTTGGGGTCGTAGTCGTAATTGGTTTCATAATCATCTTCGAGCAGGATAACGGCATTCTCCCGTTTTGCCACTTCGAGGTTCGTCTTGTTGCGGTGAATTCCCAGAACATAAGTCTCCGTCCCTTCCGCCTTGTAGCCGGCTGAATTGGCATGTATGGATACGAACAAGTCGGCTTGTGCGCGGTTGGCGATAGCTCCGCGTTCGAATAGTTCGACGAATTTGTCGGTATCCCGGGTCATGATGACTTTGACATCCGGCATCTGTTTCTTTAATTTGTCCCGTACCATCAAGCCTACCGACAATACAATATCTTTTTCGAACTCTTTCTTGTACTTCCCCGTACCGGTAGCTCCGGTATCCTTACCGCCGTGCCCGGGGTCTATAACTATGGTAAAAGGCTTATCCTGTGCATGCAGGTAGCCGGCGCCCGCCGGAACCACCCCAATACAAGCTGCCACTATCATTATCCTCCCCAAACCTTTGCTTATTTTTCCCTTAATATCCATTACAACGTATTATTTGACTATTTTTGACCGTTAATATGATACAAATTCCAAGCCAATTGTTTTTGCGCGGATTGATCACATATTTCAATAGCGAAAATAAGATTTTCCTGCCGGTTCGCTCCCGGCAAGATATAAGAGTAATTCACAGTAAATTGTTCATAAAAATTTTAGCTATTGCTCTATCTTTCAGCTTTATACATATTATACCCCCCGGTATTCCCACATTGGACCCGTCACCGGTGCTTACGCCCGGAAATGCAAATAATACCGCCTGCACGTCATTCAGGGATACGGTACCTGCCGATACCGTCCGCGGAGCGCACACCAAAGAACGGCTGACGGAAACCGTATCGCATTCCGCCTCCGACAGCATTGTAGTAAACCTGAAAGACAGGCATACCGTACTGTACAACCACGCCAAACTGGACTATGAAGGAAACCACTTGGAATCGGGAATTATTGAAATTTTTTTCAAACAAAGCCTGGTAGAAGCCAAAGGCTTGACCGACAGTACCGGCTATGCACAAAAACCCCTGTTCCGCGAAGCGGAACAGTCCACCACGCAAGACTCCATCAAGGTAAATTTCGACACCGGACAAGCACTGATATACGGGATGCGTTCCCGCCAAGGGGAACTCTACACAGGAGCCGAAATCAGTAAGAAAGTGAATGACTCGACCGTCTATTCACGCAACATTTTTATCACCACCTCCGATAAGCCGGTACCCGACTACCATATCAATATTTACAAAGCCAAAGTCATCCCGGGAAAACGCATCATCGCCGGAGGATCACAACTCTATCTCGCCCAAGTTCCCACTCCGGTATATCTTCCTTTCGCATATTTCCCCATCACCCGCACCCGCACTTCCGGAATCTTAATACCCACCTGGGGGGAAAGCGCTTCCAGAGGTTATTACCTGCGCAACGGCGGGTATTATTTCGCGGTAAGCGACTATTTCGATTTGGCACTCACAGGGGATATCTATACCAACGGGGGATGGGCGTTCAGAACCCGGAGCAATTACGCCTTGCGGTACAAATTCCGCGGAAACCTTCAATTCAATTTCGAACGCGCTATCAACAGCCTGCCCGGATTCAGCGATTACAGCAAAACGGACAACTACAACATCCGCTGGTCCCATAGCCGCGAAGCCGCCGCCAATCCCAATACGAGATTTTCCGCTTCGGTAAACCTGGGAAGCAGCAAATATTACAGACAGTCATTGAACGAAGCGGGAACCAATAATTTCCTTCGAAACGATTTGAGCTCATCGGTTTCCATTTCCAAAAAATTCGCAGGCACTCCGTTCAATGCTTCCCTGTCGGTCACCCATTCGCAAAATACCAATACAGGGGTGATACAAATGACATTGCCTTCGCTGAACCTGAACATGGACCGTATCTATCCCTTTGCTTCCAAGCACGGGGGAAAAACCAACGCCTTGCGAAAAACCGGACTGACATACAGCATGCAGTCCGCTTACCATATACGTACTACCGACGAGTTGTTTTTCAAACCGCAAATGTTCGAAGGCGCACGCAAAGGCATGCAACACCGGTTGGGCATGAACACCAATATGAAAGTATTGAAATACTTCACCCTAAACCCTTCGGCGAATTACAAAGAAACGTGGTACCTCGACTATATCAGCCGGCATTTCGACGAGGAAAACCAAACCGTTGCCACCGATACGCTGAACGGATTCAAAAGTTTCAGGGAATACAGCACCGGAGTATCATTATCCACCAATATTTACGGCACTTTCCGCTTCAAAAAAGGCAGGCTCAAAGCCATCCGCCATACCATTCGCCCGTCGGTGTCATACAGTTACCGCCCGGATTTTTCTTTCTACGATGACACGTATTACGACCCCGTATCCGGTGAGGAAACCGCTTATTCGCCGTTCGAAGGCGGACTCTACGGCACTCCCGGAAAGGGATTGCAGAACAATATCGGCATTTCGGTAAACAATACTTTCGAAGCCAAAGTAATGCCGAAAGACAGTACCCGGCAAAAACCGGAAAAAATTACCTTGCTCAACAACCTGCGCTTTTCCACCTCTTATAATATGTCTGCCGACAGCTTACGGTGGGCTCCTGTCAACGTATCGACCGGCATCAACCTGTTCAAAAACCAGCTCCGGATCAATTTGTCGGCACGACTCGACCCTTATGCGCTGAACGCCGCCAACCAACGCATCAACACATTCAATATCAACAACGGAGGGAGTTTGTTCAGGTTGCCCTCCGCCAATATGAACATCAGCTACCGCTTGTCCAACGAAACCTTCAAGCGCAATTCCTCATCCAAATCCAACAGCAGGTCACAAAACGACCTCGACGAAGGTATCCCGGAGGAAGGTTTTACCACCGGAACAGGCGACAAAGGGAAAAGAAAACAAAACATTTCCTTACCTTACCGGCATAAAATACCGTGGAACCTCAACCTGTCATATTCATTTCACTATTCCGACGCCCGGAGAGAAAATGAAATCACCACTCACGTGGTAAATTTCAACGGGAACATTCAACTGACAGGAAAATGGGACGTCGGTATCTCATCGGGATACGATTTTCTGCAAAAAGACCTCACCCATACCCGCTTGAACTTCCAGCGCGACCTCGATAGCTGGCGGATGAATTTCAGCTGGGTGCCTTTCGGGAACAGTACGTATTACTTTTTCATCGGTGTAAAATCCTCGCTGTTGAGCGACCTAAAATACGACAAACAACGACTACCGGACAAACGCATTTTCTAACCAATCCATACATTATGAAAAAAATAATCAAAACGGAAAAAGCCCCCCTGCCCATCGGACCTTACAACCAAGCAGTCCTCGCCGGAAAAACACTTTATATCTCCGGACAAATCCCCATGGATCCCGCTACTAAAAAATTGACCGGCAATACCGCCGCCGAACAAGCCGGAAAGGTGATGGAAAACCTTGAAGCCGTTCTCGATGCAGCCGGTTTGAACTTTTCTCATGTCGTAAAGACGAGTATTTTCCTGACGGATATGAACGATTTCCAAGAAGTCAATGAAGTCTATGGGAAGTATTTCGATACAGCAAACGCTCCTGCACGCGAAACCGTTCAAGTGGCGGGACTTCCATTGGGAGTGAAAGTGGAAATATCCATGATTGCAGTATGTGAATAGTCCGGATATGCGCACCAAATCCACCGGCAAGAAACCCATCAGGGTAGTCACCCTCGGCTGTTCGAAGAACCTGTACGATTCGGAGGTTCTCATGGGGCAATTACGCGCCAACCGTATCGATGCGGCACATGAGGAACAAGCGGAAAATCCCGGCATTGTAGTCATCAATACCTGCGGTTTCATCCATGATGCCAAACAAGAGTCTATCGATACCATCTTGGAGTATCTCAAACTGAAATCGGAAGGGATAGTGGAAAAGGTGTATGTAACCGGTTGTTTGAGCGAACGTTACCGCGAAGAGCTGAAAAAGGAAATTCCCGAAGCCGATGCGTATTTCGGTACACACGATTTACCCCTGTTACTAAAAGCATTGGGTGCCGATTATAAAAGCGAACTCGTAGGTGAGCGCTTACTCACCACACCCCGCCATTATGCCTATCTGAAAATATCGGAAGGTTGCGACCGTACTTGTTCTTTTTGTGCCATCCCCGGCATACGCGGAAAACACCGTTCCACCCCGGTCGAAAAACTGTTGGAAGAAGCCCGGAATTTAGCTGCCCAAGGCGTCAAAGAATTGATATTAATCGCCCAAGACCTTACGTATTACGGGCTGGACCTGTACCGGGAAAGACGCTTGCCGCAATTATTGGAAGCCTTGACGGAAATAGACGGGATAGAGTGGATACGTTTGCATTATGCCTATCCGGCAAATTTCCCGGATGCACTGATCCAGGTAATGAAAGAACATCCCAAAATATGCCGCTACCTCGATATACCTTTTCAGCACATCAACACGGACATTCTGCATTCGATGCGGCGGGGACACGGCAGGGAAACAATAGAAACACTCATCCGGAAACTACGTTCGGAATTGCCCGGTATCGCCCTGCGTACCACTTTGATAACCGGATATCCGGGCGAAACCCGGGAACAGTTCGAAGAACTGAAAGAATGGGTACGCAGGATGCGGTTCGACAGGTTGGGTGTGTTCCCGTATTCACATGAGGAGAATACCCGTGCGGCACGGTTGGAAGATGATGTGCCGGAAGAAGAAAAACAACGCAGGGTAGCGGAGATAATGAGCTTACAAGCGGAAATTTCTTACGAACTCAACCGGGAGAAAATAGGAAAAGTATTCGACTGTATCTTCGACAGGATAGAAGGGGATTACTACACCGGGAGGACACAATACGATTCGCCGGATGTGGATAATGAAGTCTTGGTCCCTGCCGGGAAATACCACATCAGCCCGGGCAGGATTATCCGTATCCGCATTACCGGAGCCGGAACATACGACTTGTCGGGAGAACCCGTATGATGAATAACAGCACCATATCATGTGTGGGGTAAAGCGATTCGTGCGAACTTCGTTCGCACGAATCACGGAAATAAGGCAACAGGGTTAAAAAAATTCTAGTTGGTCCGGAATAATTCCGGGGTAAAGGTAAACATAACCCAACCCCAGGCGCTGTTCTGGTCTTTGTCGCCTCCCTTTAATATTTCCAATGTTTCGGTGCCAAACATTTTGGAAAATCCGGCACTTACCTTTATATCTTTTGCCAATTTATATCCCATGGCAAGGTCGATTTCCGTACCCAGGTTTTTGTCCATCTCTTCGCCGTTGCCGGGATTGAAAATTTTTCCGTCCGACGAGAAGAAATGCGGAATGGCTTTGATGAAGAATTTTCCGGTCTTATAGCCCAGAGTAGCGGAAATATCGTGTAATCCCGTGGGGTTCGAGTAGCCCACATAGAAATAATCCATCCAACCGTTGAACTTGTGGTTGGTGCCGAACAAAGGGGAAAAAGTATTGATTTCCGGTGTGTTGTCGTCTTGGTCTTTACCCGAGAGAAATTCATACCCGGCAGACAGTTTGAAATTGCTATTGATTTTGTATCCTGCATTCAGTCCGTAATATAAAGCATTTATATCCACGGCTTCATATTTTCCGGTTTGGTAATAAAAAGATCCTGATAAGTCTATTTTTTGCGACCGGTATGTTACCCTGGGACCGAATGTTTGCATATAATCAATAATCTGATCTTCGTTGGCATCCTCGTATTCATTACCGGTATTGAGTAACAATACACTTACTCCCAGCTTATTAAATTTACCGTGATACCATAAGTATTGGAAAGATTTATAACCGGCAACACCACTGTATAATTCATCGGTGGCGGTAGAGGCATCGGTATTGAGAGCAAAGCCCAAATGTACGCTTTGTTTTGCGGAGGGTTTAATTTTTAGGAGCATGGCGTCATGGCTACGCGCTTGTTGTGCCCAACCTACATTTCCAAATATCCTGTGGTCATCATAGGCAATCTCCTGGCGGCCGAGTTTTAACGACAGCTTGTTTCCCAGTTTGGCTTCCGCCCAGGCTTCGTGTAGGGAAGATTTATCGTCAGAAGAGGACAAAGTGCTCACATCCCCCCAGTTCCTTACGTTTTGCAAACTGACTTTGGCTTTCATGCTTTCGTCCGAATAATTAAAAGTAAGGCGGGTACGTTGGGAAATAGAATGTGAACCATCCGTATTCTCTTCCATAAGCGCTTTGTATCCGTGGCGGTTTTCATACCTTGGACGTATTTCGGCACCTATATTGAATTGTTGGGAATATATTATTCCACAGGTACACAATAATGAGATAAAAATTAATCGTTTCATGGTTTTTTGTTATTAAATTGGTACAAATTTTAGGTTAGTTATCGAAAAAAGAAAAGCGGTATTCGGCTTTGAAGAAGTAATATCTCCCTTTGAGTAGTAATTCGTTTTCGTGAACTTGCCCGATACGATCGAAAGAATCCACTTGAGTAACGTCAAAAACATTTTGCACCCCGGCACCCAACATCAAATTGCCGTGCAAGATGCGGTGTGCTATTTGAATATTCAAGTTTTGAAAAGCTTCACGATAGGTTTTTACCAGTTGCCTGGTACCGTCGTCTGATTCTTCTATATAATGTCCCGGACGTTTTCCCGAGAATTTGTAATCGAAAGAAAAGCTCGTATTTTTATTATCGAAGAGGTAATGCCCGCCCAGGGAAGCCGCAGGGCTAAACATAAAACCGCCCGAATTGTATCCGGGTGAATATTCGAGATACCTGCCCAGTATGGAAACACCGGTGTTCAACCGCAGCCGGTCACGGTATTTCCATTGGGACCTGATGGAAAGATTCAGTATTTCCGCCCGGTTCAGGTTTAAATATTCACGGTGATAATCCACCATTTCACTCAAGCCTATCATATCCGTAATACTGTGAAAACTTACTGAAGGTGAGATACTAACGAAATGGGAAGTGTGTGGGGAGTAATACCGGGTATAATCGAGGGCAAAACTGTGGGAGCGTTCCGGCACCAAGTTCCGGTTTCCGGAAAAAGTATAGGTGAAAGGTCCGAAAACGGGAGACCAATCGAGATAAAGTTCCTTTAAATCAGGTAAACGGTAACCACGGGCATAGGAAAATCTCAAAACGTTTTTCCCGGTGGAATAAGCAAGATTAAACCCCGGTGTCCATACGTGGCGGTGTAACGTATTGACATGATAGCGCAATGCCGGACGTAGGTGCAGGTCTTTGCCAGGATTAAGCCCCATCGCAAATACCATCGATGCATGGTGGATATCTTTGGCGCCATCGAGTATCCGGTTCCCACTAGCTTTATCATAATGGTATTCCATACCTGCTGTGAAAGAATAGCGTTTGTTCCAGCGGTAATCCGCAAATGATTTTACAAATACATTTTGGAACCTGTTATCATTAGCTCCGGGGTAGGCGTCGATATATTGAACATTCCCGGTAGCGGGGTCATAGCGGTATGTTTCGTCATAACGATTATAATCTTGATAAGCAGCTTTTATACTCAAAAAAGGCTTTTTTAGTTCGCTGTGTTTTGAAGTGAGCGAAAAGGA
>CAZQPD010000006.1:0-8877 GCA_964595235.1 uncultured Polaribacter sp. | reverse complement strand
TCTGATAATCACGGTACGGAACGATACCGAGATTGGGTTTCAGAGTGGTAAAGGGATAGTCGGCTATTTTCGGTTTTGCCTTGGTAAGCACGGACAGAAGGGTGGATTTTCCGGCATTGGGAAAGCCAACAAGACCTACGTCGGCCAGCAGCTTCAACTCCAAACGGAAAGCCCCTTCCGTGCCGGGGAGTCCGGGCTGTGCGTAGCGGGGTGTCTGCCGGGTAGGAGACTTGAAGTGTACATTGCCCTTCCCCCCTTTTCCGCCTTCCAGCAGGATGCGTTCTTCACCGTCGCGGGTGATTTCGAAAATTTGTTCGCCTGTATCCGCATCTTTGACTATAGTCCCGAGCGGAACTTCGATGACGACATCTTCCCCGTTCTTACCGTGACTGGTCTGTCTGCCGCCGTCACCGCCGTGTCCGGCTCTGAAATGCTGTTTGAACTTCAGGTGGTAGAGTGTCCACAGGTTCCTGTTTCCTTTCAGGATAATGTGCCCTCCGCGTCCGCCATCACCGCCATCGGGTCCTCCCTTGGGGACGTATTTTTCCCTCCGGAGGTGTGCGGAACCGGCACCTCCGTTGCCCGAGCGGGCGTATATTTTGATATAATCGACGAAATTACCTCTGACCACCGGTTTATAATTTATCCATCACGGCAATAAGCCGGCGGGTAATCTCATCTATTTCGCCCAATCCGTCCACGCCGAAGTATTTGCCTTGTTTGCCGTAATAATCTTTGAGGATTTCGGTTTTTTCGCGGTATTCGCGGAAGCGGTTTCGTATTTTTCCTTCGTCTTGGTCATCGGGACGTCCGCTGGTCTTACCGCGGAGCAAGAGTCGTTTTACCAGTTCATCTTCAGGGACTTCGAGTGCTACCATGCCGCTGATGCTTTCGCCCCTGCCGGCGAGGAACTCGTCCAGTATCCGGGCTTGTGCCAGTGTACGCGGGAAGCCGTCGAAAATAAATCCTGCGGCATCCGGGTGCTTATCCACTTCTGTTTTCAGCATTTCCACGGTGACTTCGTCGGGAACCAAATCGCCTTTGTCCATATATGATTGGGCGAGCTCTCCCAAGGGGGTTTTGTTTTTGATATGATGGCGGAATACGTCTCCGGTAGAGATGTGCACGAGTCCGTAATGGTCTTTGAGGATTGCCGCTTGGGTGCCTTTGCCGGCTCCCGGGGGACCGAATAGTACTATATTTTTCATTTTCCGGGTTTTGAGTTGGTATATATCTTTGAGTTGCCTTCCTAATCCGTTGTAGTCCAGACCATAACCGACGATGAATTTGTCAGGAATAGAGATTCCGATATAGTCGATGGGCAATTCTTTGGTAAACACATCGGGCTTAAAAAACAAGGTGGCTATTTTGAGCGATTGTACATCATGGTCTTGGAAAATTTCGTATATTTTGGTCAATGTATTACCCGTATCGATAATGTCTTCGAGGATGACCACACTGCGTCCTGTCAGGTCTTCGGCGATGCCTACGAGTTCTTCTACATCACCGGTACTCTGCGTACCATCGTACGAAGCGAGTTTTACGAAAGATATTTCACACATACCGGGATACTCCCGTATGAAGTCAGCGGCGAAAATAAAAGAACCGTTGAGTATGGCTATGAACACGGGTATTTCACCGGGTTCCATATCATCGTAAACTTGCCGGGCGAGTTTTTTTACGGCGGATGCTATTTTTCCACCGGGGATAAACCGTTCGAAATATTTGTCGTGAATTTTTACTACCTGGTTCATTTTTCTGTGTTCCATTATAAGAATACAAAGGTAGCCCTTTGAGTTCTAACATACAAATGTATGGGTAAAATTCTCATATCTTTCGTGGCGATACCAAATAATACCGGTAATAGGGTTTTGTAAACCTCTGACGGTCAAACTGTTTTACCACTTCGAGCCATTCGGCGACTTTTCCGTTCTTGTCGAGTATGCGTATGCCTCCGTCAGCGAGGTCATAGACTTTGCTGCCTATCCTTCCCTGCCAGATAAAATACGGGATTTCGTCATCGGTAAAACCGGTTTGTTTGCGGAAACGTTCTTTTATTTCATCCTGATAACCCTCGTCAATGGGGGTTTCGAAAAATTCGATACGTGGCAAACGGCGGTTTACCAACATACCGGACAGCCGTGAAAGTACTCTGTCGGAGTGGCGGGTCCATTCTTTGAGAGCCACCCATATATCGTGGTCATCGAGCATCGAGAAACGGGATAAGAAGCTGTCGCCGCCGGCATTTCCCGAAAGGAAATAATACAATTGCTCCCCAGCCGGCACATGGGCACCCGCACGTATGAGTTCACGAGCCCGCGACAGGATTTTGCCGAGGATTTTCTCGGCTAAAAAACCGGTTTTGTGAAAATATACCTGCCAATACATAAACCTGCGCGAGAGGAGGAATTTCTCGATGGAATACAACGCCTTCTGTTCCACTACCAAACGCCCGCCTGCGACGTTCATCATGGCTATCAGGCGGTCGGAATTGATGCTGCCTTCGACGACACCGGTGTAGAAACTGTCGCGCATCAGGTAGTCGAGCCTGTCCATATCCAACTGTCCGGATACCAGTGAGTTGAAAAAAATTCTGGGGTGTTCACCGCGGTAAATACGAATGGCTTCGCGCAGTTCGCCTCCCGCTTCACGGTCGAAATATTCCATGTAGGTCAAAGTGATATCCTCATGGGAGCGGTTTTCGACGATGATGCCTTCCAAGGCGTGGGAAAAGGGTCCATGCCCGATATCGTGCAACAGGATGGCGGCTTGGAGGGCGAAATATTCGCTGTCATCAATGGAAATGCCCTTGCTACGAAGCGATTCGACGGCTTTGGTCATGAGGTGGAGCGTCCCCGTGGAATGCTGGAAACGTGTATGATGGGCGCCAGGGTAAACCATATAGGACAAACCCATCTGCGATATCCTGCGCAACCGCTGGAAATACGGATGCTCGATAAGGTCGTAAATCAATCCCGAAGGAATACTGATAAAACCGTAAATGGGGTCATTGATAATCTTAACGGCAGACGGCATGTTGATAACTTTTTACAAAGTTACGAAGATTTATGGGATGGTGGGGGTGTATATGGATAACGAAAACACGTTTTTTTTGAATGATATAAATGCAAGACTTTGTAGGAACAATATTGTGTTTTCTTGTTTTTTTCATTAATATATTTTTTACAATTCGCTCTCTTTCACGCGTTTGATAGTTTTTTAGCGAGTCTTATCACCAACAATTCCTTTACCCCATCTTTCATAACATTTGCCTATATTTGCCATACAGCTTCTTAACCCCCCGTGGTTTGCAAAACCACGGGATAGCGGTTTTGGGGCTGTTTTTTCTTTTCCCCTGCTATTACCGTTTTTTTTTACAAAAAAGGATTTAATCGTACATTTGCGCAATGCGAATAGGATATGACGCCAAACGGATTTTTCACAATACCACAGGGCTCGGCAATTACAGCAGGGATCTGGTGCGTATCATGGCGGAATATTATCCCCGTAATACTTACTTCCTATACAACCCCAAACCAGGCAAAGTAAAACGTCTCATCCCCGACGGATCACGCTTGCGCGAAATTACCCCGGGCGCTCCCTACTATCTTTTTCCCTCCTTGTGGAGAACTTTCGGATTAACCGCCCGGCTCAAACACGACCGCATCGACCTCTACCACGGACTCACCGGAGAATTACCCGCCGGCATCAGCAAATCCGGAATCCCGTCCGTCGTTACCATACACGACCTGATATTCATGTATTTTCCCGGCATGTACAAAGCCATCGACCGGTATCTGTACTTAAAAAAATTCCGCTACGCCGCCCGTCATGCCGACAAGGTAGTTGCCATTTCACAGAAAACCAAAGATGACATCGTCAAATACCTCGGTACGGACGAGCGGAAAATACAAGTCATCTACCAAGGTTGCCATCCGGTATTCAAACGAAATATTGCCCCGGAAGTATGGGAACGGCTACAAAACACCCATTCCCTACCCGGTGACTTTATCCTCTATGTAGGAGCGGTAAATGAACGGAAAAACGCTTTGACTATCGTCAAATCCCTACGGGACAAACCCTACCCCCTGCTCATCGTAGGTTCGGGAAACCGGTACTTCCGGACCGTAAAACAATATGTAGCTGACAACGGTATGCAAAAACGCGTTTTTTTCTTGCAACACCTGGATATGGAACAAATAGCCATGCTCTACCGCAAAGCGCGGATATTTATCTATCCCAGCTTGTTCGAAGGTTTTGGCATCCCCATTATAGAAGCCTTGTACAGCAAAACCCCTGTTATCACTACATCCGGCGGGGTATTCCCCGAAGCCGGCGGACCGGAAAGCATTTACCTCTCGAACCCTTTGGATACCGGTGAAATGTCGGAACAAATCGACCGCCTGTGGAACGATGCCGGATTGAGAAAAATAATATCCGAATCCGGATACCGTTATGTTCAAAAATTCAACGACGAAACCATCGCAGCTAAATGGCATCAATTATATGATGAAATACGAAAAGAAAAAAAATAAAACCCCCATCATCGTCGATGTGGAAAGGATGAAGCATCCCTATACCGGATTGTATTATTACTGTCTGAACCTGGCTTTGCATCTGGAAAAACACCATTCGGACGAATTCGATTTCCACTTTTTCTCCTATCCGGGCGTAAAACTCCCCGCACACCTCAAACGCATTTTGCGGAAGCATTGGGACAAATTATACCTGAAAAAAGGCACCCGCTACCAATTGTGGCATACCACATGGCAGGACACAAAATACGTACCCAAAGACCGTATCAAATACGTCTATACCATTCACGACCTAAACTTCCTCTACACCGACAAGCTGGACAAAAAAAAGAGGGAAAAACTCGCAGCCGTCCAATCGAAAATCGACCGTGCAGACGCGATTACGGTTATCTCGCGTTTTGTAAAACAAGATGTGGAAAAACACCTCGATACCAGGGGAAAAAAAATCCATGTGATATACAACGGGGTGGAAGTACAGGAATTTCCCGGCTTCGACAATCCGCCGTACCGCCCTTCACGCCCTTTTCTATTTACCGTAGGCACCGTATTATACAAAAAACACTTCCATATACTTCCCTCTCTACTGGTGGACAACGATTACGAACTGGTCATAGCGGGAATACATCCTGACAAACAGTATATAGAGCACATCCGGTCTGAAATCGATAAATACGGGGTACAAGATCGCGTTACACTCACCGGTCCGGTAAGTGCCGAAGAGAAGTACTGGTATATGAAGCACTGCGAAGCATTCTTGTTCCCCTCCATTTCCGAAGGATTCGGACTACCGCCCATAGAAGCCATGCGACTGGGAAAGCCCGTATTTCTCTCCACCTTGACGAGTCTGCCCGAAATAGGTGGAAACGCCGCTTACTACTTCCGGAATTTCGAACCGGAAGACATGCGCCGGGTATTGTACGACGGTCTGAAAGATTATCATACGAACAAACGCAGGGAAGAAATCATCGAATGGTCGAAACGCTATACTTGGGAAAAAGCAGTAAACGAATATGTGAAAGTATATCGGACTGCTTTGGGAATGAATGCCTTACCACAAAGCGAGTCAATCAAAATCACCGCTATCATACCCACACTCAACGAAATAAAACATATCGAAGAAGCCATACGCTCATTGGAATTTGCCGATGAAATCCTCGTCATCGATTCCATGAGTACCGACGGCACACCCGAAAAAGCCGAAGAACTCGGAGCCAAGGTCATCCGGCGGGAGTTCGACGACTTTTCATCCCAAAAGAATTTCGCAATAGAACAGGCCACATACGATTGGATATTCGTACTCGATGCCGACGAACGTCCTACACCGGAACTCGTCGAAGAAATAAAAATCGGGAAAACGGATGGCTTCGACTTCAACGCCTATTGGATTCATAGAATCAATTATTTCCACGGTGAAATAGTGCGTTTCAGTGGTTGGCAAAATGACAAGGTCATCCGGCTGTTCAACAGGAATTTTGCCCGTTATAACGGCAAATTGGTTCACGAAGAAATAGACTGCGATACGCCCACGGGTTTTTTCAATGCAGAAATACGGCACTATCCCGTAGCAAACATCCGGGCATTCCGTAATAAACTAGACCACTATGCGCGTCTCCGGGCAATGGAAGATTATAATAGCGGGCTATCCCCTTCCTTTTTTCATACTTTGATAAAACCCATGTACCGCTTTGTCTATCACTACTTCATACGGCTGGGATTCCTCGATGGTCGCCGCGGTTTTCTCATTGCCAAAGAGAATGCCGCAAGTATTATCAAGCGTTATAAATACCTGAAAGAACTCAAACGGAAAAATGATGAATGATTCCGCTGTACAACGAGCCGTAAATGCCTTGTCGGAAGGCAAAATCATCCTCTACCCCACCGATACCGTATGGGGGATCGGCTGTGACGCCACTTCACCCGGAGCCGTAAACAGAATTTTCGAAATTAAAAGGCGCCCGGCACACAAAAGCCTGGTCATACTCATAGCAGGAGAACAAATGTACGGTGAATATGCCGGCAAAATTCCTTCTTTCATCCGCGAATCATCCCATGAAGAACGTCCTACGAGTTTTATCGTCGAAGGGTTCAAAGGTCTCGCACCCGGCGTGTATGCCCCCGGTGGTACCGTAGCTGTCAGAATCCCCCGCTTTCCCACCCTACAAGAAGTCATCCGGAGATTCGGAAAACCTATCGTATCCACCTCCGCCAATATCAGCGGCGGTAAGACACCTGTGGTATGGGAAGAAATCCCTATATACATAAGAAATTCGGTTGACCGCATCATTCATTTGCCCGGATTCAAACCGGCTTTGCGCCCTTCACGTATCATCAAGATATTACCCGGGGGAAAACGGGAGGTCATCAGGGAATAAGTCCCGTTATTTTTCCTCAATAGAGTTTTCGACGAATCAACACCGGCAATACCAACCGGGAAAATTCCAAAATTTTCCACCCCAAACAATTCCCGGCAAGTTCATTTTATTACAAGTATTTTCCGTATTTTTGTAAAGATTTTTTAACGGAAAACTTTTGACTAACCAAAGTATTATAAAATCGACAATGAAACAGTTTGATCCAACAACTTTTATCTGCCGGTTTTATATTCTATAAAAAAACATACGATGAAAAACACCGACCAAAAAAAACTCATCCTCGACGGCAACGAAGCCGTAGCGAGAATAGCACACAAGACGAACGAAGTAATCGCCATCTATCCCATCACCCCATCCTCCCCTATGGGAGAACACGCCGAAGCATTTAGCGCACAAGGTATGACCAACCTGTTCGGCGATGTCCCCAAAGTAGTGGAAATGCAGAGTGAAGGGGGTGCTTCGGGAGCAGTTCACGGCAGCTTGCAAGGCGGGGCCTTGACCACCACATTTACCGCTTCACAGGGTTTGCTTTTGATGATTCCCAATATGTACAAAATTGCCGGGGAATTACTCCCCACCGTATTTCATATAGCCGCCCGCACGGTTGCCACCCATGCATTGTCCATATTCGGCGACCATTCCGATGTCATGGCTACCCGGCAGACAGGTTTTGCCATGCTGTTCGGCGGTTCGGTTCAGGAAGCACACGATTTCGCCTTGATAGCACAAGTCGCCACACTGAAATCCCGTGTTCCTTTCCTCAACATTTTCGACGGTTTCCGTACTTCGCACGAAATCCAAAAAATAGATGCCATTCCGGACTCCGTCATCGAAAAGATGATGCCACTGGATAAAATCACCGAACACAAAGAACGGGCTCTCAACCCGAAAAACCCCGTCATACGCGGTACCTCACAAAATCCGGATGTGTTTTTCCAAGCCCGCGAAGCGGCAAATACATATTACCAAAATGCCCCTGCCATCGTACAACAAACCATGGATGAGTTCTACGAACTGACCGGACGAAAATACGAGTTGTTCCAATACACCGGGCATCCCCAAGCCGAAAGAGTCATTATCCTGATGGGGTCAGGAATGGGACCCGTACAAGAAACCGTCGAGGCATTGGCCGGTCAAGGGGAAAAAGTAGGTGCCCTGTTCATCCGTCTCTACCGCCCCTTCGACATGGATTATTTCCTCGACAAAATACCCGGTTCGGCAAAAAGAATCGCTGTCCTCGACCGGACCAAAGAATCGGGAAGCACCGGCGAACCCGTATATCTCGATGTCATGAGCGCATTCGCCCAATCGGGAAAAACCATGCCACTCATCATCGGCGGACGCTACGGACTCTCGTCCAAAGAATTTACACCGGCTATGGTAAAAGCCGTATTCGACAACCTCGACAAAGACCAGCCGAAAAACCATTTTACCGTAGGTATCATCGACGATGTCACCGGCAGCCACCTCGATATTCCGGATGACTTCCACGTCAATACCGGCACCTTCAACAGCCTCTTTTTCGGATTGGGCTCCGACGGTACCGTCAGTGCCAACAAGAACTCTATCAAAATCATCGGTTCCACCACGGATAATTTTGTACAAGGATATTTCGTTTACGACTCGAACAAAGCAGGCTCACAGACTGTCTCGCATTTGCGCTTCGGTCCCAACCCCATCCAATCCACCTACTTGATAGACCAGGCGGAATTCGTAGCCTGCCACCAATACAATTTCATCGAGAAATACGACATTCTGTCGAAAATCAAAAAAGGGGGTACATTCCTGCTGAACGCCCCGTATCCCGCCAGTGCCGTCTGGGATCACCTGCCCAAACGCGCACAAGAACTCATCGTGGAAAAAGAAGTAAAATTCTACGTCATCGATGCGAGCAAGGTAGCCCACGAAGCCCGGCTGGGACGACGCACCAACACCATATTACAAACCTGTTTCTTTGCCATCTCCGGCAT
>CAZQPD010000005.1:0-5137 GCA_964595235.1 uncultured Polaribacter sp. | reverse complement strand
AAGAACGCCTGGAAGCCCAACGAAAAGAAGAAATCATAAAGGGAAAAGCGGAGAAGAAAAAGCCGAAAGTGGTGGGGAAATTGGATTTGGATAAGAAAAAAGAGGAGAAAAAATCCGCATCCGCTACTACCGCCCCCGCCGGAGAAGCACAGCCCACCGGAACACAATCCGCTACCCGCGAGGCTACGGAAGAACCCGAAATGATAAAAACCCAATATAAAAAACTGTCGGGACTCAAACAAACCGGTAAAATCGATATTTCCAAATTCGAAAAATCTGGAAAAAGCACCGCTAATAAAGACGACAAGAAAAAGGACAAGAAAAAGAAAAAAGACAAACCCGCGCCCACTTCCGATGCCAAAACTTCACGTTCAGGCAAGAAAAAACGTTCCAAAAAGAAATTGATAAAAGAAGAACCGTCGGAAGAAGAAGTACAACGCCAGGTAAAAGAAACCTTGGAAAAACTACAAGGCAAAAAAACCAAGGCGGCCAAATACCGCCAGAAAAAGAGGGAAATCAGAAAAGCCCTTACCGAGCAAGAACTGGAAAAGAAAAAAGCCGAGAGCAAAGTCATCAAAGTCACCGAGTTCGCCACCGTAAACGAACTCGCTACCATGATGGATCGTCCGGTGACAGACCTCATTTCCTCTTGTATGTCGTTGGGTATTATGGTGACGGTGAACCAACGGCTCGATGCCGATACCATGTCCTTGGTAGTGGAAGATTTCGGATATACCCTTGAATTTGTGGATGCCGAATTGGAAGTGTTCACCCATGAAGAAGAAGATGCAGAAGAAGACCTCGTTCCACGCCCGCCTATCGTAACCGTAATGGGACATGTGGACCACGGTAAAACCTCTTTGCTCGATTATATACGTAATACCAATGTGATAGCCGGCGAAGCCGGAGGTATCACACAGCATATTGCCGCATATAGCGTGAAACTGAAAGACGGCCAAAGGGTTACCTTCCTCGATACTCCCGGTCATGCCGCTTTTACCGCCATGAGGGCAAGGGGCGCCAAGGTTACGGATATCGCAGTAATCGTAATAGCTGCCGATGATGCTGTGATGCCCCAGACAAAAGAAGCCATCAGCCATGCACAAGCTGCCGGTGTCCCCATCATATTCGCTATAAACAAAATCGATCTGCCCAATGCAAACCCCGAGAAAATAAAAGAACAACTCTCACAAATGAACTTGCTCGTCGAAGACTGGGGCGGAAAATACCAATCCCAGGAAATATCCGCCAAGAAAGGTACCGGTATCGACGAACTCATGGAGAAAATCCTCCTCGAAGCCGAACTGATGGAGCTGAAAGCCAATCCGGACAAACCCGCGACGGGTACCGTACTGGAAGCATCTCTCGACAAGGGAAGAGGCTATGTAGCTACCTTGCTGGTGGAAGGAGGAACACTGTACAAAGGAGACTATGTACTCGCCGGACAGTACCACGGTAAGATCAAAGCCCTGTTCGACGAACGGGGGAACAAAATAGACGGTGTGCCTCCCGCTTATCCGGTTTCCGTACTGGGATTGAGCGGCGCCCCACAAGCCGGAGACCGCTTCCAAGTATTCACCGACGAAAGGGAAGCCAAACAAATCGCCGTCAAAAAAGCACAATTGCTTCGTGAACAAAGCTTACGTACCCAAAAACACATAACCCTCGACGAAATCGGAAGACGTATCGCACTGGGAGACTTCAAAGAACTCAATATCATCCTCAAAGGTGATGTGGACGGCTCCATAGAAGCCCTCGCCGGTTCCTTGCAAAAACTCTCCTCCGACGAGGTGCAAATCAATATTCTGCACAAAGGTGTCGGTGCCATCACCGATTCGGATGTACTACTCGCCAGCGCTTCCGACGCCCTGATAATCGGCTTCAACGTCCGTCCGATGAAATCCGCACAAGCCTTGGCGGAAAAAGAAGAAATCGATATCCGGTTCTATTCCGTGATTTACGATGCGATAAACGATATAAAAGACGCTATCGAAGGTCTCTTGTCCCCGGAAATTAAAGAAGAAATAACCGGAAATGCCGAAGTTAGGGAAGTCTATAAAATCTCCAAAGTCGGTAAAGTAGCCGGTTGTATGGTGACAGACGGTAAGATATTCAGCAAATCCAAAATCAGGGTATTACGCGAAAATATCGTAATACATACCGGCGAACTCGCCTCGCTCAAACGCTTCAAAGACGATGTGAAAGAAGTGGCAAAAGGCTATGAATGCGGTATGCAAATCAGTAATTTCAACGACATACAAGTAGGCGACGTCATCGAAGCCTACCGCGAAGTGGAAATAAAAAAACAATTGAAGTAGGGTCTGCCGGAATGACACGGCTCTGTCATTTCGATACGGAGCGGTAGCGGAGAGAGAAATCTTTTATAGTTGTGAGTTATTAGGGTCTGCTGAAAATCACAAGGGCAGAGCGTTAAGAAAATGCCCGGTGGACTCCGGTTATTATAATTGTTAATTGTTAATTGTTAATGGTCAGTGATTAATGATGAATGTCGTATAAATTTTCTCATTTGTTGAAGTTATTCCTGTTGTCATGCGTTCGCCCAACTATCAACTCAAAACTCACAACTATCAACTACAAAAGATTTCTCCCTCCGGTCGAAATGACAGCACGCCCCAACTATCAACTCATAACTCAAAACTATCAACTCAACTCGTGTTTGAGAGTTTTTCAGCAGACCCTACTGTAACATTTCTTTTCTTTGCCTGTCTTTAATACAAAAACCGGACAATTTTTTTGGGACGGAACCAGGAAATATCGCATCTGATACAAGCCTGCCGGAGACAAGAACCCCGGGCGCAAATAGAGATATACAAACGCTATTATAAAGCTATGTACAATACTGCACTGCGAATAGTTGACGACCATGCCGACGCCGAAGATGTCATGCAAGAGGCGTTTCTCAAAGCTTTCGAACGTGTCAGGAGCTATGAATCTAAAGCTTCGTTCGGCGCTTGGCTCAAGCGTATTGTGGTAAACGAAAGCATCTCCTGGCTGCGCAAAAACGGGAAATGGAAACTTACCCCTGACGGGGAAATGCAGGATATCCCCGTCGATGAAATAGAAATCGAAATATTTTCCGGCACCCAAATAAGCAAAGTACTCGAAACCATGCAAAAACTCAAAGAAAATTACCGGATATTGATACAGCTCTATTACCTGGAAGGTTATGATTATGAAGAACTCACACAAATACTGGGGCTGTCATACGCCAACCTGCGAACTATGATGTCACGGGCAAAGAAATCATTGAAAATGCTATTCCAACAAGAAAAAATATCTTCCCGGCTATGAAACTAAAAGACTATATCGACGCACAACGTCAACAGGCTGACCTGTACGAACCGCCCGCTGGGCACTTGGAACGCTTTGCCGGAAAACTTCATTCCCGCTTCGATATACCCCGGAAGCGCCGTATCATTCTTTCACTCGGTAGAAAATGGGCAGTGGCTGCCACCTTGGCACTGCTGCTCGTTTCAGGGTATGTCAAGTACCGGAACTCCCGCACCGCCACCACTGACGAGATACGTACCAACCGGTATTACAGCATGTTGATACAAGAAAAAATGGATGCTATCAACCTGAAAGATTCCCCGGCTGAAAAAAAAGTATATAAAGATGCCATGCACAGACTGTCCGTATTGGAAAATGCTTTCGAAAAGCTTACCCGCGATTACCGTATCAATCATGACAATTTTATCCTCAATGCCATGATAGAAAACTACATAAAACGTATCGAAATACTGAAGAATCTGCAATCCCAATTGGAACAATTGCACCAAATTAAAACTTATTCCAATGAAAAAAAACATCTATAAACTCTGGGTACTGCTGCTCTTGCCTTTGTTCGCATTTGCACATAACCACCCCATTGGGAAATACAAAAAATCCAAAGTGGTGGAACGCTCCTACCAGACTTCCGGTATCCAAACCCTAACGATATCCAGCTTATACGGCAATATCCACATCACCCACCGTAATGACGGACGGGTAACGATAAAAGCTACCGTCACCGTGGACGGAAACGACGAAGAAGCCGTGGAAAAAAGACTTAAAACCATCGAAGTGAATACCGGTATTACCGGTCACCGGATTTTTGCAGAGACTATCATTCCCGAAGAAGAATGGTCTTTCTCCGGCTGGCTGTTCGGAAAATCCGAAAAAGTAAATTTCAAAATCAACTACGAAATACAAATGCCCGTTTCCCTCGACCTGGATATCGACCACGAATACGGTAACTTTTTTCTCGACGAACTGACGGGAAAACTTTCGTTAAACCTCGACTACGGAAGCTTCGATATAGGCAAACTCGAAGGGGAAAACAACCGTATTGACACCGATTATGTCAATGATTCTCATATCGGATTTATCAATTCGGGGAAAATCAATACGGATTACGGTGATATCCATATCGATTCTGCTTACCGGCTGGAAATGGACTGCGACTATACCGATATTGAGATAGATGATATCAGGCACCTGGATTACGACTGTGATTACGGGAGTTTCAAGGTGAACAATTCCAAATACATATCGGGAAAAGGCTCATACCAGACGCGGTATTTTGAAAGGGTAAATTATCTGAAAATAGACGCGGGATACGGGTCGCTTACTATCAAAGACCCCCTTCCGGATTTTGAACTCATAGAAGTTGACGGTGATTACCTCAATATAAATTTCGACAACACCGCCGGCGTCCCGTACCGTATATTTATCCGGGCGGATTATTTGAGCTTGAAGCACAAAGGCTTGTCCGTAATTGAAAAACAGAAAGATATGAGCGATATCGAACTCGAGGCTTATTACCGGAATCCCGGCGCCGGTTCAGAGGTGAAATTCCGCTTGGATTACGGCAGCCTCGATATCATTAATCCCTAATTAGGGTCTGCTGAAAAACTCTCAAACACTTAAAAAAGAATGAATTACGTAATAATATCATTAGTAAAACGCAAGGAAAATCGAGGTTTTATCGAAAAAATCGTGCATTTTTATCATTCAAAAATATCGTGTTTTCGTTCCACAGAAGCACCTGCCTTTTTTAACCAGTGTCAAGTCAAGTATATGATGTCGTGTAAGTTGCAGAAAATATGGTGGAGAGCAAGGCATAAATTTTTCAGCA
>CAZQPD010000004.1:0-9797 GCA_964595235.1 uncultured Polaribacter sp. | reverse complement strand
CCGGAGTTTGAGCAAATTACGTGATAGTGAAAAACTGATTTACCAAGCATACCGTTTCTTTTATCATAGAATAGAAGAATATTTTCCCAATATTTCCGGTAGAGATTTGGGTGCTTTTTTAGAGAAAACGATGGATGGTGTTACTTTTATTCAAATTACAGTAGATGATGATTTGAGTGCTTATACGGTTTTTGAAACACTGAACGCCCGGGGCGTGGATCTTACGACAACGGATTTGCTAAAAAATTATTTATTCGCCCTTGTCGCCGGATTGGGAAAGACGGGAAGCGAATACCGGATTGTAAAAGAGAACTGGCAGCATATTGTAGATACGGTAGGACTGAATAAATTCCCTGTATTCTTACGGTTTTACCTCAACTCTAAACAAGAAGTCGTACGTAAAGAACGTTTGTTCAAAGAAATAAAAAGACAGATTAAAACACCTGGAGAAGTGGTCGAGTTAATCGATGAATTAAAAGAAAAAGCTTATCTGTACGCTGCCATTAGAAATCCTAATGATGATTTTTGGTCAGATTTTCCGGAACGGAACCGTATCAGGCAATATTTGACGGAGCTGAAACTATTTCAAGTTACGCAACCCGTACCTCTGATTTTTGCAGTTTTCGATCAGCAAAAGGACTGGCTAAAACGACTGCTCAAGATTCTGGTAGGTATTTCTTTCCGTTATAATGTGATAGGAGGCTTAAACCCGAATTTAATGGAGAAAGTATATAACAGGGCTTCGATAAAGTTGTATAAAGGTGAAATACAAGATTTTCAAGAACTTACAAAAGAGTTGTCAGAGATTTATGTAACGGATAAAACATTTGTAAATTTTTTTGTCACCAAGGAAATTCCTACCGCCGGTAGAAAGAAAAAATTGGTTAAATACATATTGACAAAAATCGAAAACCAAATTTCAGGAAGAGAATACGATTTTATTGATTCCAGTTTTACCGTCGAACATATTTTGCCCGAGCATTATGATGATGAGTGGAATAGAATCTTTGACAATGAGGCGGACAAATATGTTTATAGATTGGGAAACTATACCATTTTGGAAGAGAATAAAAACCGGGAAGCCGGAAATAAACCTTTTGAGGAAAAAATACAGATATATGTAACGAGTCAATACCGTTTGGCTAACAATGAATTGAAATATGATGAGTGGAATATTAATTCCCTCAACTCTTACCAAAGAAAGTTGGCGAGATACGCTACATCCGTTTGGAAAATCCAATAGGGGACATGGAAAAATGCATGAAACGGCGTGGCAGGCTGAAAAATGCCCACCGGACATTTTCTAAACGCTCTGCCCTTGTGTTTTCAGCAGACCCTAATTATTTCACAAACCGCATCGGATAGTTGACGGTGATTTTTCCTTTTTTGATGCTTTCCAATTTGCGTTTGAGCAAACGCTTTTTGAGCGGGGAAAGCCTGTCGGTAAACAGGATGCCTTCCAGGTGGTCGTATTCGTGCTGTATCACCCGTGCCATGATACCTTCGTACACATCAGTGTGTTCCTTGAAGTTCTCATCTACATAACGGATGGTGATGGTAGTAGGGCGCTTTACATCTTCGTGGATATCGGGAATACTCAAACAACCCTCGTTGAACGACCATACTTCCCCTTTCTCCTCCGTAATATAAGCATTGATAAATACCTTCTTGAACGCGATGACCTCTTGACGTTCCTGCTCGGTCAGCCCGTCCATTTCGGCGAAGCCGGAAGTATCCACGATAAACAGCCGGATGGACTTGCCGACTTGCGGCGCTGCCAATCCCACCCCGTGCGAACGGTACATGGTCTCGAACATATTGTCTATCAATGCCGTTAATTCCGGATAATCCCGTTCTATTTCACGGGCTTTCTTTCTCAATACCGGAGAGCCGTATGCGTATATGGGTAATATCATGATACTCGTTTTGCCGGGCAAAGGTAGGAAAAATATAAGATTGACACTTCCGTGAAATGCGGACGGCGCTCATGATTGGCACAGGCTTTGACCTATAATAAAGTCGAAATGAAAAAACCGCGTTTTCCGGTTCCGTAGCTCCGGATTACCCGTTTTGTCATAACCATTGCTGACAATTTGACCGTTATTATATGAAAATCAAGACACACATAATCGGAGGAATTTTCGGTGACGACCTCATCGACCAGGATTCCGTGAACATCCCTTTGCTTTCCGGCGAAGACGAACAACGCCTCAACAGCGAAGACATACCACAAACACTCCCGGTACTGCCCTTGCGGAATTCCGTTCTCTTTCCCGGTGTCGTCATTCCCATTACCGCCGGACGCGACAGCTCCATCCGGCTGATAAAAGACGCCAATGCCGGCGACAAACTCATCGGTGTAGTGGCACAGAAAGACGAATCGGTGGAAGACCCGGGACAGAAAGACCTGTACACCGTGGGTACCGTGGCGCGTATTCTCAAAGTATTGACATTGCCCGATAAGAATACCATGGTAATCTTACAAGGCATCAAGCGTTTCCACCTGGAAGAGATTATTCAGAAGAAACCTTACCTGAAAGCCAAAGTCAGCTCCTTCGTAGAGAACAGGGATGCGCTGAATGACAAGGAGTTCGAAGTGATCATGGAGTCTATCAAGGAGAAAGCCGTCGAAATCGTCGAAATGAACCCCGCACTCCCGTCAGAAGCATCTTATGCCATTAAGAATATCGACAGCAAACCTTTCTTGATCAGCTTTATCAGCTCCAACCTGGATATTCCCGTCAGTGAAAAACAACAATTGCTCGAAATAGTCGATATCAAAGAACGGGCATTGGAAACCCTCCGTAATATGGAAATGGAAATCCAACGGCTCGAACTCAAAGAAGACATCACGAGCAAAACCCGTCAAGACCTCGACAAACAACAACGGGACTACTTCCTCCACCAACAACTGAAAACCATACAAGAGGAGCTGGGTATCTCATACGGTGAAGAAATCGAAGAACTCAAAGAAAAAGCCAAACGAAAAAAATGGCCCGGAGAAGTAGCCGCAAAATTCGAAAAAGAACTCGGCAGGCTACAACGCATGAACCCGCAGGTAGCTGAATATTCCGTTCAGCGCAACTACCTCGACCTGCTGCTCGAACTGCCCTGGAACGAATATTCCGAAGATGATATCGACCTGAAAAAAGCAGCGAAAATATTAGACCGTGACCATTACGGAATGGAAAAGGTCAAAGAACGTATCCTCGAACATCTCGCCGTGCTAAAACTCAAAGGCGATATGAAATCACCGATACTTTGCCTCTACGGACCTCCCGGAGTGGGAAAAACCTCTTTGGCGAAATCCATTGCCGAAGCATTGGGCAGAAAATACGTGCGTATGTCGCTCGGAGGATTGCGCGATGAAGCGGAAATACGGGGACACCGTAAGACCTACATCGGTGCCATGCCCGGACGAATCATTCAAGGTATCCGGAAGGCGGGAACTTCCAACCCCTTGTTCGTCCTCGATGAAATCGACAAACTCGGCAGCACCCACCAAGGCGATCCTACCTCGGCTATGCTGGAAGTGTTGGACCCCGAACAGAACGTGGCTTTTTATGACAATTATCTCGAAATGGGTTACGACCTGTCCAGGGTGTTTTTTATCGCTACGGCAAACAACATCTGGGAAGTGCCTTGGGCACTGCGCGACCGTATGGAACTCATACAGCTCACCGGCTATACCCTCGAAGAAAAAGTGGAAATAGCCCGCCGGCACCTCCTTCCCAAACAACTGAAAGAACACGGGCTGAACGCCGGACATTTGAAACTCGGCAAGCGGGAACTGGCTTTTATCATCGATAAATACACCCGCGAATCCGGTGTGCGAAGCCTCGAAAAACGCATCGCCAAACTCATACGCCACCAAGCCAAAACTCTGGTGATGGGTGATGAAATCCAACCCAAACTGTCCACTGCTATGATCGAGGAAATTCTCGGCGTATCCCATTTCGGTATCGATAAATACGAACAACCCGGTGTGGCGGGTATCGTCACAGGACTGGCGTGGACGCGCAACGGTGGGGATATCCTCTACATCGAATCGGTTATCTCCAAAGGCAAAGGTCTTACCCTGACGGGAAATCTCGGCAAAGTCATGAAGGAATCAGCTTCCCTCGCATTGGAGTACCTGCGCGCACACGGCGAGGAGTTCGGAATAGACCCGGAAGTTTTCTCGCATTATAAAGTGCATTTGCACGTACCGGAAGGCGCTACTCCGAAAGACGGTCCCAGTGCGGGTATTGCCATGCTTACCTCTCTGGCATCAGCTTTTTCCCAACGTAAAGTCAAATCAAAACTCGCCATGACCGGTGAAATTACCCTGCGTGGAAAAGTTCTGCCCGTGGGTGGTATCAAGGAGAAAATCCTCGCTGCCAAAAGGGCAAATATCAACGAAATCATCCTGTCGAAAGAAAATGAAAAAGATGTCTTGGATATCAATCCCAAATATATCAAAGGTCTGAAATTCCACTACGTGGATACGATGAAAGAAGTATTGCAGATAGCCTTGCTGAAAACCAAAGTAAAAAATCCCATAAAAATAGAATGGGATTAATAACACAGGGTATAGGATGACACGCGGTTCCATCACCGCTTTACCGGAATGACAGAGCACCATTTCACCGGGATAGCGGGAAGTGGGTAATCCTGCTCTTGTGGTTTTCAGCAGACTCTAATGAAAAATGAATACCGTTTCGTGCCGGAATTCCCTTCATTTGGTTAACTTTGCCCGGATAGAACGGCAAAAAAGATGATCACCCGGGAGACCATAGACAAAATATTTGATGCGGTACGCGTGGAGGAAGTCATCGGGGACTTCGTTCAGCTAAAACGCTCGGGGAGCAACCTGAAAGGTTTGAGCCCTTTTACCAACGAAAAGACCCCTTCTTTCATGGTATCGCCCGCCAAGCAGATATGGAAGGATTTCAGTTCCGGCAAGGGGGGCAATGCCGTGTCATTCCTCATGGAGCACGAACATTATACCTACCCGGAAGCCCTTCGCTACCTCGCCAGGAAGTATGGTATCGAAGTGGTGGAGACCCAACGTAGCGACGAAGAAATAAAAAGCCGTACCGAACGTGAAAGCATGTATGTGCTGACGGAGTTCGCCAGGGATTTTTTCCACCGGTATATGCGTGAGGACGAAATGGGTAAAGCGGTGGGATTGAGTTATTTCAAAGAAAGGGGGTACCGCGATGAGACCATTGATGCTTTCCAACTCGGGTATGCTCCCGACCGGCAAGACGCTTTTACCAAAACGGCTTTGGAAAAAGGCTACCGGCTGGAATACCTGGTCAAAACGGGGTTGACTATCGATAAGGGCGACAGGAAATTAGACCGTTTCAGGGGCAGGGTGATATTCCCTATCCACAGCATGAGCGGACGGGTATTGGGATTTGCCGGCAGGATACTGAAATCCGGTGCCAAAGCGGCAAAATACGTCAATTCGCCGGCAAGTGAAATATACGACAAGAGCAAAATCCTCTATGGCATTTACCACGCCAAACAATCCATCGCCAAGCAGGACAACTGTTTTCTCGTAGAGGGCTATACCGATGTCATCACCTTGTATCAATCGGGAATCACCAATGTAGTGGCATCCTCCGGAACCGCATTGACCCCACAACAAATCAGGTTGATAAAACGCCTGACGGACAATATCACCGTACTTTTCGACGGGGACGAAGCGGGTATCAGAGCTTCTCTCCGGGGAATAGACCTGTTGCTCGAACAAGGGATGAACGTGCGTGTGGTATTATTTCCCGGAGGGGAAGACCCGGACAGCTATGCCCGTAAGGTAGGTAGCGAAGAACTCAAATCCTACCTCGATACCGGTTCCTCGGATTTTATCCATTTCAAAATATCGTTGTTCAATGAAGAAGCCCGCAAAGATCCGGTACAAAAAACCCGCCTTGCACACGATATAATCCGCAGTATCGCCGTCATTCCCGACAGGATAAAAAGGGAAGTTTATACCAAAGAATGTGCACGGCTGATGGATATCAGCGAGGAAGTGCTTTTCGCCGATTTGTCACGTCAGGTGGCACGGTACCACAAGGAAAAAGCCCGTCAGGCGTTACGGGAAGAAAAAACCGTTGACGATACACTCACCGTGGTTCAACCCCGGCAAGAAACGTACGGGAAGATAGACCGGCTCGAAGTACTCGAATCGGAGGTGCTCCGCCTGTTGCTGAACTACGGCAATCTGGATACCCTACTTTATGACTATCACATTCGCTATGACGAGGACGGGGAATGGGTGTTGGAAAAATTCGAATACGAATCCAAAGTGGTGGATGATATCATCAAAAACCTGCAAAAGGACGAAATCGCATTTTCACGGCCCGTTTTCAGTAAAATATTCGAACTGGTGCTCGAAAGCTACCGGCAGCATGGGAAAGTGGAAGTGGAAGAGATACTCAAACGCTCCGGTGCCGCATTGGTGGAGTATATTTCAGAAATTGTGTATGCACTGGATGAGAAATACAGCGTCAGTCAGAATTGGTCGAAAAAATCCGTCTATGTAACCCCGCGCGAAAGCCAAATCCCCACGGCGTTGCGGCTGGCTCTGATAAGACTTCGTATCATTCTTATCGATAAACTGATAGAAGAACGGCATGCGAAATTGCAAGATAACGGTACCGGCGAACCGGAACGCAAACAGCTATTGGACGAGATACAATCGTATCTGAAAGTCAAGAATGTGTTGAAAAGTAAATTCAATCTGTCGCAAATATAATCCGGACTTATGCTGCAAACGACCCGTGCCATAGTGCTACGCAGTATTCCTTATTCCGGCAGCAGCAGGATATTGCGTGTATATAGCCGGGATTACGGTACACATTCCTATATGGTAAAAGGCGTGGGAAGCGGCAAGAAACGCTTCAAACCCGTCATCTTTCTCCCGCTTACCGAATTGGAAATCATCGCCCGGCACCGCAATACCCCTTCGCTCGACCTGCTCCGGGACGTACGTGTCGTGAGCCGCTACGAGCATTTGCACAGCCATATTCCCAAGCAGAGCATCGTCTTGTTCGTCAGTGAAGTACTCACCTATGCCCTGGGAGAATCAGGCGCCCACGAACAGCTCTATGATTTTCTGGTACACGCTTTTAAGACACTGGACGAAACCGGTGAAAATATCGCCGGCTTCCACCTGCTTTTTCTCGTGGAATTAACGCGTCACCTCGGGGTATATCCCGGACGGAACGACACACTCCCGTATTTCGATATGCTCGAAGGCAGATATACGGCATTGCCCACTTCGGATTACGCCATAGACGGAGAAAAATTAATGCTTTTCAACAGGCTTTTAGGCACGGAATTTGAGGCTTTCTATACTTTAAATGCGGATGCGCACCAGCGGAATATGCTGTTGGATATGCTGTTGGATTATTACCGGTTGCATATACCGCATTTTAAAGAACCTAACTCAAAGAAGGTACTGTATGAGGTATTTCATTCGTAATGCGCTGTTTCTGGTTTCAATAATTAGTGTATGGGTAATGTATCCGCAGAAGATTACGGTATATGATGCCGAGACATTCCTGCCCGTATCCGGTGTGAGCATCCACCAGGTAAAGAGTGTAAAGAACGTATTGACCGGCGATAATGGGCAAGCGGATATCGGTATTTTCGACCGGGATTCCGAGTTGGTGATAACGCGTCTGTCATATGAGAAACGTACCATCGGATACGAAGACCTCGCCCGGAATAATTTCGAGGTTTTTCTCAATCCCGAAAACGAGCAAATAGAGACGGTAGTACTAACCGTATCGCGTTCGGCTGAAAAGCGCAGCCGTATGGCGGAACACGTGGAAGTAATCCGCTCCGGCAGGGTCCGGGATCTCGCCCCGCCTACCACGGCGGAGCTATTAAGCTCCATACCCGGCATCAAAGTCCAGAAGTCGCAAATGGGTGGCGGAAGTCCCGTATTGCGCGGTATGGAAGCGAACCGTGTGTTGCTGGTCGTGGACGGGGTACGGATGAACAATGCCATTTACCGGAAGGGGCATATCCATAATTCCATTACCTTGTCGCCCGGAATGCTCGAAAAGACGGAAGTACTGTTCGGTCCCTCGTCCATCATATACGGTTCCGACGCTTTGGGTGGAGTTATTTATTACCGTACCATCGAGCCCAAATTCAAGAAAGGGGGTGGCTTCCGCGCTACCGCCGATATGCATTATGCGAGTGTGAATAACGAGCTGGCGGGAACCGCTACGGGAATCCTCTACGGAGAATACCTGTCGTCGGTTACGGCGTTTTCGTATGCCAAATTCGGCGATTTGTACATGGGTAAAAACCGCTTGCACGGTTTCGACCGGTGGGCATTGGTAGAGGAATATTCGGGCAATACACCGGAGCATTACGAAGAGACACCGCGGGTAAATCCCAACCCCGAACTACAAAGGAACACGGGCTATTCACAGAAGGATTTTCTGCAAAAATTCATTTTCAAATTGCCCGCCAGCGCGTCGTTGACCATGAATTTTCAATATTCGGAATCCTCTGATATTCCGAGATTTGACAAGCTGACGGAACGCACGGACGACGGGGAATTGAAGTACGCCGAATGGTATTACGGACCGCAGAAACGCTTTATGAGCGCCGCTAAAATTTCACTGAAACCGGGGAAAAAATGGATGAAGAACGGCGATATCATCCTGGCTTACCAGAACGTACAGGAAAGCAGACACACGCGCCGGTTCGGAAGTCTCGATAAATACGACCGCGACGAAAGGGTCAGAGTGTTCAGCGTGAACGGGGACTTTCACGTTCCCATAGCACACGATGAGAAACGTATCCTGTCTTACGGTTTCGAAATGGCATTGAACGATGTAAAATCAACCGCGTTGGGCAGGGAATTGGATGTGGACGGGGAACTGGTAACAGGAACGCAAGATTTTTTCCCCATACTATCGCGATATCCCGACGGGGGTAGTGTGTATAATAACTACGCATTGTACGGGAATATCCGTCTGGGATTTGGTGATAAAAGTACGCTGAATACGGGTTTGAGATACACCTATACGCGGTTGCATGCATTGTGGCGCGACAATACGTATATCACATTACCCCGGAATGAAGTCTATCTGGATAATTCCGCTTTCTCGGGTACTTTCGGGTATTCTTACAAACCCTCCGGCAATTGGCAATTGAACGCGGTTCTGTCCACGGGGTTCCGTTCGCCGAACATTGACGATGTGGGAAAGATCAGGGAAAAGAAGGGGAAAGTCAGCGTACCCAATGTGTATTTAAAACCCGAATACGCCATCAATTCCGAAATCGGCTTGATACGTTTTATGAATGGCAAGAAGGTGCATTTGGAGAGCTATCTCTATTATACCCTGCTGCACCGCTACATTACGAGGGATTATTTCAGTCTCAATGGCGAGGAGTACATAATGTACGACGGTGAACCCGCCCGGATTATCGCCAATGTCAATAAAGGAGATGCCTATATCTACGGGGGGACAGTCAGTATATCCGCGCGCTGGGACAACGGATGGAAATTCATGTCATCACATACCTATACATACGGGCGTGCCATGGATACCGGAGAACCCTTGTCGTCCATCCCCCCCCTGTTCGGTCATGCGGAATTGATGTACCGTCAATCGAAATGGAAAGCGGGAACTTCTTTGAAATACAACCTGCATAAACCGGCGGAATTGTACAACCTTACCGAAGGGATAGACAATCTGGACGAGACGCCTGTTGTCCATCCCGGAGCCCTGTTGGAAACAGAAAAATACTACGGTAGTCCGGCTTGGTGGACGATAGGGTTA
>CAZQPD010000003.1:0-13199 GCA_964595235.1 uncultured Polaribacter sp. | reverse complement strand
CCGCCAAGCGGATTATGATAAGATAAAAGGCAATCCCGACCTTACCGTCATCGGGTATATGGCGGATGCGGACGAGGGTGCGCATCTGATAACACGAGCCGGGCAGAAAGTACCCCTGGTGGCACGAGGGTGGAATGCATTTCCCGGAAGGGGTGAACAAGAGGAATAATCATCAATAAATCCAATATTTTCCGATATGATAAAATATAAGAGAATACTTTTGAAGCTCAGCGGGGAAGCCCTGATGGGAAAAAGAGAATACGGCATCGACCCGGAACGGCTGATGGACTATGCAAATGAAATAAAAGCTGCCGTGGACAAAGGAGCGGAATTAGCCGTAGTTATTGGCGGCGGGAATATTTTTCGCGGTATTTCCGGGGTGAGTTCCGGTATAGACCGTGTACAAGGGGATTATATGGGTATGTTGGCGACGATAATAAACGGGATGGCGCTGCAAAGTGCCTTCGAGAAAGCCGGATTGGATACACGTCTGCTGACGGCGATAAAGATGGAGCAAATCGCCGAACCCTACATCCGCCGCAGGGCTGAACGGCATTTGGAGAAAGGGAGGGTGGTGATATTTTCCGGCGGTACGGGCAATCCGTTCTTTACTACCGATACGGCAGCCGTATTGCGCGCAGCGGAAATTAATGCCGAAGTCATTCTCAAAGGCACCCGCGTGGACGGCATCTATACCGCCGACCCCGAAAAAGACCGCCATGCCGAAAAATTCGACCGGATATCCTACGATGAGGCTATGAAAAAAGATTTAAAAATCATGGACCTGACCGCCTTTGCACTGAGTAAGGAAAACCATATCCCTATCGTGGTGTTCGATATGAATACACGCGGTAACCTGATACGGCTACTCGACGGGGAAGATATCGGTACACGGGTGGAATAATGATTCAGGATATTTTCCGGACTTTGCCGGAAAATCTTAAAACAGGGTTTGCTGAAAAACGCTCAAACACGGGTTGAGTTGATAGTTTTGAGTTTTTAGTTGATAGTTAGGGCTCCTGTCATTTCGACCGGAGGGAGAAATCTTTTGTAGTTGATAGTTATTAGTTTTTAGTTAATAGTTAGGGGAGTTGTGTCATTTCGACCGGAGGGAGAAATCTTTTATATTGATGAAGTTTTTCGCCCGCGCGGCAAGCCGGCTCACCGGTTAGAAATGTCCACCGGACATTTTCTTGACGCTCTGCCCTTGTGATTTTCAGCAGACCCTATTTATTTATAATTCTTTTATTTTATTCAGAAACTCTTTGCGGCTAACACCTAAATGCTTTAATACCTGCTTGATGATAAATTCCGGAACAGGAGATATATGTGACTGAATGATAATGGGGCGCAATAAATCATGCCTTACCCACTTTTCATGTCCACCACGTCCCTTGTTTGTTTTGATTTTTTTTAAGCCCTCACTAATCAAAAATTTTCTTAAGTCAGTAAGTTTGATATTGGATAACTTATGAGCATTCATTTATGCAAACGCAGGAATTTTAACCGGTTGGTGATAAGTATGCGTTTCATATTTATCGAAAATCTCTGACACATAATTATTATCAAGTACACTTTTTAGTTCCGGAACAATCATCTTTCTCGGGTGTTTTAAACTACCTTTTATTTTCCAACCGAGTTTTTGTAACAATTTGCCCAATGTTTTCTTTTTTATCGTGTAATCAAGAAATTCTTTGAATACTAGTTCAAAAGACTCTTTTGCTTCTTTTTCTGTTTTTCCGTAGCCGGAAAGGTCAAGGTGGGGAGAATATATTATGTGAATGCCGTTTTCATCTGTAAAATGTATTAAAAGCAAGTTGGCTCTTACCACTTTTTTATTTCCGGAATAGTCACCCTCGAAGGAATATATGCTACCCATAAGTATAGAGTTTTTGACGCTTGAATATGGAACCTGTTTGTATTTGAAACGTGTTATTGCGTATGCAAATATAGAAAAATATCAGATAGTCAAATGCCTGATCGAGTCCTTTCGATTTTTGAAAAACGGATATACATTCCGGTTTTCTTACCGCTCCGCGCTTGTGGTTTCCGGCAGACCCTACATAAAGGAATCCCGAATCGCTATCGTCCGGTAAAATTCATTGAAAAATATATCGATAGCGGGTGCCGGTTTGTTTTTATAAAAAATTTAACACTTGAAAAAATAAAGTTTTTGCACCTTGCATCGTTTTTCTAAAAACAAAAAAGCCATGAACGAAACACCGAATTTCGACATTCAAGCCATCAACGAGAAAATCGCCCGGGATGCCGCATTTATCGACTTGCTTACTTCCGAAGTCAATAAAGCGGTGGTCGGTCAGCGGCATATGATCGAGTCTTTGCTCATCGGATTGCTCGGCGATGGGCATATCTTGCTGGAAGGTGTCCCCGGGCTGGCGAAAACCCTTTCGATCAATACCTTGTCGAAAGCGGTAAACGCCTCGTTCAGCCGGATACAGTTCACCCCCGACCTGCTTCCCGCCGACGTCATCGGCACCGAGATATACAACATCAAGGAGCATTCTTTCAGTATCAAAAAAGGACCTGTATTCGCACATTTCGTCCTGGCGGACGAAATAAACCGGGCGCCGGCCAAGGTGCAGTCCGCCCTGCTGGAAGCCATGCAGGAAAAACAAATCACCATAGGTGACCGGACTTTCGAATTGGACGACCCGTTTTTGGTCATGGCGACCCAAAACCCGATAGAGCAGGAGGGCACCTATCCGCTGCCCGAAGCACAGATGGACAGGTTTATGCTAAAAGTAGTGATTTCTTATCCGCAGAAAGACGAGGAGCAACAAATCCTTCGTGCGCAGATGAAAATGGAAAAACCTGTCGTTCAGCCCGTCGTTCCGCTGGATACCATCCGCCGGGCGAGGGAATCGGTCAGGGAAGTCTATATGGATGAGAAAATAGAGCGCTATATACTCGATATTGTTTTCGCTTCGCGGTATCCGTCCGAATACCGGCTGAAAGACCTCGAAGACCTTATCAGGTACGGGGCATCACCACGGGGAAGCATCAATCTCGGTATCGCCGCCAAAGCATATGCTTTTATCAAAAAACGGGGCTTCGTCATCCCCGAAGACGTAAGGGCGGTAGTCATGGACGTATTACGCCACCGGATAGGCATCACCTACGAAGCCGAGGCAGAGAACACCACCTCCGAAGACATCATCAAGCGCATTGTCGATACGGTGGAAGTACCCTAAAATAAACTCAAAAAATGCCGAAAACCACACGGGAAATACTCTCACACGTCAGGCGGATAGAAATAAAAACCAGGCGTCTGTCCGACCATGTGTTCGGAGGGGCTTACCACAGCTTGTTCAAGGGAAGGGGAATGACATTCTCCGAGGTGCGTCCCTACCAATACGGTGATGATATACGTAATATAGACTGGAACGTAACGGCAAGGTACAATGAACCTTACGTAAAGGTATTTGAAGAAGAGCGCGAACTTACCATGCTTCTGTTGGTGGACATCAGCGGGTCGGAGTATTTCGGTACCCGTAAGCAGTTGAAACGCGACACCCTGACGGAAGTAGCCGCTACCCTGGCGTTTTCCGCTATTCAGAACAACGACAAGGTAGGTTTGATACTGTTTTCCGACAGGATAGAGCAGTACATCCCCCCGAAGAAAGGGCGCCGGCATGTGCTCCGTATCATCCGGGAAATGCTGGAACGCCAGCCCGAAGGCACCGGTACGGATATCCGCCGGGCATTGGAATACATGACCGGAATTATGAAGAAAAAAGCCATTGTATTCCTGTTATCGGATTTTGCCGGTACCGGCTATGAAAAAGCCTTGAAAATCGCAGCCAAAAAACACGACATCACCGGTATCAGGATATACGACAGACACGAGAAAGAGTTGCCCGGACTGGGATATATCCCCGTGATACACCCCGAGACGGGCGAACGGAAATGGATACACACTACTCCGGGTTGGAGAAAACGCTTTGCAGAAGCATTTGCCCGCCAGGAGAAATACTTCGAACAGGCTTTCTTACGGAGCGGTTCGGGGCGGTTGAGTATCTTGAATCACGAAGATTACGTAAGGCAGTTGTTGACGTATTTTGACAACAGGTGAGTCTATGAAACGAATCGTACACCTATATTTGTTTCTTTGTCTGACCCTTACTACCGGGCAGGTCTTTGCACAGGTTTCAGTGCATACCGATACGTTGAAAATCCGGATAGGGGAACAGATAGAATACCGTTTGCAGTCCGACAGTTTGTCGCAAGTGGTTTTTCCCGGTGTGTTGGAATTGGACAGTTTGCACCGGATAGAGCAAGTACGCGCTTTGCCTGTCGATACTTTGGTAAACCGTTTGGAAAGAAAATACCTGCTCACCTCGTTTGATACCGGATATTACCGTGTTCCCGGACAACGGGTTCTCATCGGTGGGAAAACATATACCACCCGCCCGGTTGATATTGCGGTATTCGGCGTGGAAGTGGATACGGCGCGGCAAAAAATGTATCCTATCCGTCCCGGGATAAAAGCCCCGCAGCGGAGTGCCCGGGATATCCTGTCCGCTTATCTCCCCTTTCTCCTGTGGCTTTTGCCCGTATTTGCCGCAGTGCTCGTTGCCGGGTTGTTACGGCGAAGCCGTAAAAAGGAGAAACGCGAAAAGGAAAAACCCCTGCTTCCTCCGTACGAAGAAGCCCTGCAATCCCTCCGGCAGTTGGGCGAAGACAGCAGCCACCGGCCAGCCGAAGCCAAAGCATTTTACTCACAGCTAACCGGTATTCTGCGCCGCTATTTGGAACGCGCCGTAGGGTTGCCGGCTTTGGAACTGCCCACCGATGAATGGATTTACCTGCTGGAAATGCGAAACCGCAAAAACCGTTGGGGTATGAGTCCGGAAGATATGAGCCGTATCCGGCAAATATTGACCCGTGCCGACTTGGTGAAATTCGCCAAACAACAAGCCGCTCCTTCGCAAATGTCCGCCGATATCAGCGAGACGGAACAATGGATAGAACATTTCCACGGCAAGACCTATACGCCGCCCGAAGAAGAAACACCGCTAGCGGAAACCACCGCAGATAATAACAAAAAATCGAAAGCTATTTGGCTGTCAATAGCAGCGTTGATACTATTTGCTTTAATTTATGCTTTAATAAAAACAACCACGGGCAAACACAGCCCCTCCGGTATGTTCTCCGGCCGGTACGGTTACCCGCCTGTCGGCATCAGTACACCCGGTATATTGACACCGCTCGAAACGGAACAAGACAGCCATACTTCCGCCTATTCTTGGCAGGACAAAAGCGGTTTTTCCGTAGCGGTATATACCGTGGCACCGCCGGTGCAATCCCGGGACAGCATTTTTGTACGTTCATTGGCGGAAAAATGGGCAAGCCGGGGCGGTGAGCGAGTGGGCATTTCCCGGAAGGGTAAATCGGAAGAAAGAATAGGAGGGCTGTCCGCCGGGCTATGGCAGTTCGGCTATAAAGAGAATGACAGGGAAATGGATTTGTACCTCTACCTCTTGCACGTACGGGAAGGTATGGTGGCGTTGGTATTTTCCTATCCTGTCAATGATGATAAAGCCGCGGCACTTCGCCGCAGGATAGAACAGAGCATACAGATTATACAAACCGAAAATGAGTAGCTATGTGGGATGCGTCGTTTAATTTTGCACAACCCGGATGGTTATGGGCTTTGCTGCTCATTCCGTTAGTCGCTTGGTGGTATTACCGGAAGGATAAGAAGTGGCGTGCGCCCGTGCGTTTGAATATCCCCGGTGATCTGTTCGAAAAACCGTCCTCACATTGGCACCGCATCCTGTATGTATTACGCCTGACGGCAATGGCTGCCCTGGTCATAGCTTTGGCACGTCCGCAGACCCATACGGTAAGTACCAAGACCAAGACCCATAAGGGTATCGATATCGTCATGGCGATAGATGTGTCTGCCAGTATGTTGGCAAAAGACCTGCGTCCCAACCGTTTGGAGGCATTGAAAAGAGTAGCGGAGCGTTTTGTAAACAAACGCCCGAACGACCGGGTGGGTATCGTGATTTATGCCGGGGAGAGTTATACCAAAACGCCCGTAACGAGCGACAAGGAAATCGTAATCAGAGCCATCCGTTCCCTGCATTGGGGAGAGGTAACGGACGGCACGGCGATAGGGATGGGACTGGGGACAGCCGTCAACAGGCTGAAAGAGACCAAAGCCAAGACCAAAGTTATCATCTTGCTGACGGACGGAGTCAATAATACCGGGTTCGTCGATCCGGTTACTGCCGCCGAGATTGCCAAAGAATTGGGGATAAAAGTCTATACCATCGGCATAGGGACGAACGGAACGGCTCCTTTTCCGGTAGCCAAGCGTCCGGACGGCAGCTTGGTCTTTCAAAACCAACCGGTGGAAATCGATGAGGCATTACTCAAAAAAATAGCGCGGATTACCGGCGGGAAATACTTCCGCGCTACCGACAATACGAGGCTAAAAGAAATATACGAAGAGATAAACCGGATGGAGAAAACCAAAATCGATGAGTTCAAATACTACGAGTACGAGGAACACTACCGTATGTGGGTATGGATAGCCATCGGGTTGATGTTGTTGGAAAAACTCTTGCTGTTCACCGTGTTTAAAAGCATTATTTGATATGTATAGATTCGAAGAACCCATATATTTCTATTGGCTTTTGATACTGCCGGCAGTGTGGTTATTATACATATTGCTGTCGGGGTGGAAGAGACGAAAGAGAAAAGAATTTGCCGAAGGCAAATTGATTGATAATCTGATTCCGGAGCTATCGCCATTTAAATCGATACTTAAACTTGTGTTTTGGAGTTTGTTTCTGCTTTGGAGTATAGTGGCATTGGTCAATCCGAAGATAGGGACCGCTCTGAAAACCGTAAAACGAAGCGGAGTGGATGTGGTTTTTGCCATGGATATTTCCAAAAGTATGCTGGCGGAAGATATCGCCCCTTCCCGCTTGGAGAAAGCCAAGAAGATAGTACGGGGAGTATTGGACAAATTGGGCGGCGACCGGGTAGGCATCATCGTATATGCCGGTGATGCGTATCCGGTACTTCCCATGACCACCGACCATGCCGCCGCCCGGTTGTTTCTCGACAACATAGGTACGGATATGGTTTCCCGGCAGGGGACTGCTATCAGTCAAGCTATGGAAATAGCTGCACGGAATTTCGATGATGACGAACAGACACACCGTTTTCTCTTTATCCTCTCCGATGGTGAAGACCACGAAAAAAACTGGAACGATGCCCTCGACAACCTGCGCCGGCAATCGGTAAAGACCTTTACCGTCGGTATCGGAACCGCCAAAGGCGGTCCCATCCCGGTACGGAAACGCGGGGGAGTCAGTTATAAAAAAGACCGTAACGGGCAAACAGTCATCACCCGGCTCGACCGGAACACGCTAAAAGAAATCGCACAGGAAGCAGGAGGTGCCTATATCGATGGAAACCGGACCCGGGATGCCATCAAGGCAATCAGCGATATCATCGTTCATGCCGATAAGAAAGAGTACGAAAGCAAAGAACTGCTCGACTACCAAGACCAATTCCAATGGTTCATCGCAGCGGCATTGTTCTTTTTACTTCTCGACACCTTCATGCTGGAACGCAAAACCAAATGGATACAAGAACTCAATCTATTCGATGGAAATGAGAAATAACAACCGGAAAATATCGCGGACATTGTTGTTCTTTGTTGTCTTGTTGTCAAATATATACACTTGTACACCTCAACAAAAAGACGAAGTAAAAAAAGCCTTGAAATACTGGCGCGAAGCCGATGCTTTCCTACGGCGGGAAAAACCCGACAGCCTCGCCGCCGAGACAGCCTACCGCAAAGCCCTGCATTACCAACCCCGGCGGAGTGAAATCCAGTACGGGCTTTCGAACCTGCTCTATGCCCGAGGCAAATACGCCGAAGCGGTATCGTATTACCGCGATGCTCTGAAAAACACTTCCGGTGAACAGCTCAAAGCCTCAATCTATCACAATCTGGGCAACAGCTATATGAAAATGCAAGACTACGGCAAAGCCGTAGAAGCATACAAAAACTCATTGCGATTAGAACCCGGAAACGAGCAAACCCGCTATAACCTCGCCCTTGCCATGCGGGAATTGCAAAAACAAAATAAACAAAACGGCGGCAAGAACCGCAAAGACAAAAACGAGCAAAAACAACAATCCGGCGATACGGATAACGGACAGAATAAGCAACAAAGCGACCCACAAAACCAGAAACAAAAAGACCAACAAAAACAGAACAACCCGCAAGACAAGAAAGACAAGCAGGGAGAAAACCGGGAACAAAACAAGGGGGATGACCGTAAGGATAAAGGGCAAGACGAAAAAAGCGGTAACGGAAAAGAACAACAAAACGACGGCAAAGAACAAAATAACGAAAAAGGGCGGGAAAAAGACCAGAGTGAAGAGAACCGGGAAGGGGAAAAACCACAGCAGGAAGAGCAGCAAGCCGGAAACCGCTCCGGGAATACAAAGAAAGAGAAAGAAAACACCGGACGGGATGAAGGCAAAATTTCCCCCGCCAGAATGCAGCGCCTGCTGGAAGCTATGGAAAACGAGGAAAAAAAGACATTGAAAAAGATTCGATTCAAAAAAGGTAAAGGAAAACACAGAAAAACCGACAAAGATTGGTAGAATTTCTAAATTTGCCAACGATGAAAGCATTGAACAGCATATTGATAAAAACGGCTTATTGGCGCAAGGTGCTCCTCTTGGCGGGGTTTATCGGCACCTTATCACTGCCGGCACAAGAATTGGAATTTACCGCTACCGCCAGTAAGACGGAATTGGGGCAGAACCAAAGGTTCAGGGTGGAATATTCTGTAAACCGGGACGGCACAAAAAATTTCACGCCCCCGGATTTCAAAGGCTTCGAAATAGTAGCAGGACCCAGTTCGTCCGTGAGTCAATCGTGGATAAACGGGGTCAGTTCTTATTCCAAAACTTACACATACATATTGGAGCCCACCGCACAGGGTAGTTTCGAAATAGCACCTGCACAAATCACATACAAAGGCAAACGGTACGAATCCAATCCGTTGCATATCAAGGTGACCAAGCCCGTAGAGCTGCCCAAAGACCCCAACGACCCGGAATATGCAGCCGATAATGAGGTCTTTTTGGTCGCACATATTTCCAATACCAAACCCTATGTAGGGGAAGGCATCTATGTGGAATACCGCTTGTATTTCAGCGGCAGGATACGGATAATGGACGCCGACTTCGGCGAAATGCCGAAATACGAAGGTTTTTGGAACCAGGAGATCAACGTGGATCAAGAAGAAAAAACCGGCATGTACAAAGGCAAACAGTTTCATTATTACACCTTGAAGAAAGCCGTGCTAATTCCACAAAAGGCAGGTAATCTGACGGTGGAACCCGTCAAAATGAAATTGTTATTAGCCGTACCGACCGGGAAATACGACTTTTTCGGCACTCCGCTGATGCGGAGGATACGTAAGAAATACACTTCCGGCAAGCGAAACATACAGGTACAACCTTTGCCTGGCGAAAACCGTCCGGATTCATTTACCGGAGCCGTGGGCACCTATGAGTTGTCCGTAATTCCCGGTAAAACCCAGCTGAACACCAACGAAGCCGTACAGGTCAAAGTACAAGTGAAGGGAAAAGGAAACCTGAAATTGTTCAAATTGCCCGGGTTGAAAGTTCCGTCCGAATTGGAATTGTACGAGCCAGAACACAACGAAAAGATTATCACCACGGCTGCGGGGCTCAAAGGAAGTGTAACGGATACTTATACCATCGTACCGTCATATCCCGGCAAGTATAAAATACCCGCCGTTCATTTTTCATATTTCAATCCCGCCGACAGGAAATACCACAGTATTTCGTCCAATGAAATCATTTTGGATGTCGGAGAAGGGAAATCCGTCGTACAACAAAACCTTCCCGAACAAACACGAACCCCGATACATTCCTCGGGGGAAGTGTTCCGGTTTATCGCCACCAAAACCCGCCTTGTAGAAGCCCGTGAAAAAAATTTCTACAACACCCCTCTGTACTACCTCTTGCTGTTTCTGATATTTGCATCCCTCCCCGCAGGAATTGTTGCCGGCAGGCACCACAGGAAACTGAAAGCTGACAAGCAGGGCGTGATATCCCGCCGCAGGGACAAACTCTCGCGCCAATATCTCGCCGAAGCCGAGCGGAAAATGCAGGACAAAGAAGCCTTCTATGTGGCATTGGAAAAAGCCCTTCACCTTTTTCTCAAAGCCAAATTGCGTATCGAGACCTCACAATTGAGCAAAGAGAACATACAAGCCTTGCTCCGCGACAGAGGAGCCGGGGAAGAAGTCATACAAATGCTCATGGATCTGCTGAACCAATGCGAAACGGTACGCTATGCCCCCGGTAGTGTTACGGATACCCAACGGGATTATAATAAGGCAAAAGAATGGATAAATAGATTTAATAAAGAAATCAAGTCATGAAACGAACCCTCTTAATCTTTTTTCTGACTTTTGCCGCGATTTCCGCTTTGCCGCAAAAAGTCGATTTGATTTTCCAGAAAGGAAACGATGCTTATAAGGAAGGTAATTATGAAGAAGCGATAGAGCATTATATGAAAATCATCTCGTTGGGCTACGAGTCTCCCGGTTTGTACTTCAACCTCGCCAACTCTTACTACAAGTACAACCAGATAGCCCCTGCCATTTATTATTATGAAAAAGCCCTCAAACTCAATCCCAATTATGAAGACGCCAAAGTAAATTTGAAGATAGCCCGCAGAATGACATTAGACCGTTTTGATCCCTTGCCCATGACGTTTTTCCAGCGCTTTGCAGAACGTGTCATATATGCCCGTTCATCCGATTTTTGGGCGGTAAATACCATTTTATTCGCCTTGCTTGCGGTAGTGGCATTCTTTTATTACTATTTCGGCTATACGCTAAAACGCCAAAAGACAGGGCTTATCGCGAGTATTACCGGCTTGTTGTTGTTTCTCATTACCTTGTTTTTTGCCATAAAGACTTCCCACTATGAGAAGCACCGGCGACCTGCCATTATCTTTGCGCACAAGACAGGAGTATATTCAGAGCCGGATCCTGCATCCACCCTGCTGTACGACATTCACGAAGGGACGAAAATCCTGCTGGAAGAAAAAGACGGGGATTGGTGTAAAGTGCGTTTGCCGGACGGCAACAAAGGTTGGGTAATTTGTGAGAGTTTTAAAGAATATTGATGCCGGGTTTTCATTTCGCCGGATTTTCTATTTTTGCAGGGTAATAATTACTCAACATAAAACATTAGAATTATGGCAATAGATGTAACCGATGCGACCTTCGAGGAAGTGGTGCTGAAATCCGATATTCCCGTATTTGTGGATTTCTGGGCAATTTGGTGTGGTCCCTGCCGGATGATACACCCCATTATGGATCAAATCAGTGAAGAGTACAAAGGGAAGGTAACCATAGCCAAAGTGGATGTGGATAAAGAGCGGCAATATGCCATGGAGTACGGTGTCCGGAATATTCCCACGGTGATATTGTTCCACAACGGTAAGGTAGTGGATAAGATAGTGGGAGCGGCGCCCAAGTCCAAATACGTAAGTCTGCTCGAAAGCGTGCTGTAAGTATTTTTCCTCCCGGTCATATACCTGTTTTTATGAAATCCAAAAGCGTCAACGGGTTTTCCCGTATGAGCAAACAGGAGAAAATCGATTGGTTGGTAGATCGTTTTTTCGATGATTCGCTGGCGGCAAAAGCCGTATTGGAGCAATATTGGAATGACGACCGCCTGCTGCAAGAGTTGCATGATGACTTCATCGAAAACACACTGTCGAATTATTATTTGCCTTATGCCGTAGCACCCAACTTTCTTATCAACGGCAGGGATTATACCATACCGATGGTAATCGAAGAGAGTTCGGTGGTAGCGGCGGCATCGATGGTAGCGAAGTTTTGGTACTCGCGCGGAGGGTTTCATACGCGGGTTATTTCGACGGAGAAGACCGGGCAAATACATTTTCTGTACCGGGGTGATGCGGACGGTTTGCGCTATTATTTCGAAAAGATGAAACCCGAACTGCTACGCGCCACCGGGCCATATACCCGGAACATGCGGAAGCGCGGCGGTGGGATTCTGGGGATGGAATTGGTCGATAAGACCGCCGATATGCCGCATTATTACCAGATACACGTCCGCTTCGATACCCGCGACAGCATGGGGGCGAACTTCATCAACACATGCCTGGAAGCCATAGCGGAGCGTTTTGTACGGCCGGATATAGAAATTATCATGAGTATATTGTCGAACTATGTTCCCGGGTGTACGGTACGCGCCGAAGTAGAATGTCCGGTGGAAGAACTGTACAAAGACGATGCTGTAAAGCAAGCGGAGAAGTTCGTCAAAGCCGTGGAGATAGCCCGGGTGTCCGTACCTCGTGCTGTGACGCACAACAAGGGGATTATGAACGGGGTGGATGCCGTGGTTATCGCCACCGGGAATGATTTCCGTGCCGTAGAAGCCGGCGTACATGCATTTGCCGCCAGGGACGGGGTTTACCGGGGGTTGAGCCGTGCGGAAATAGAGGGCGGTATGTTCCGTTTTTGGATGGAAATACCCTTGGCGGTAGGGACTGTCGGTGGATTGACCAAATTGCATCCGCTGGCAAAATTATCGTTAGACTTGTTGGGGCACCCCACAGCGGAGGAATTGATGCAGGTAATAGCCGCCGCCGGATTGGCACAGAATTTTGCCGCCATCAGGGCACTGACTACTTCGGGTATTCAAAAAGGACATATGAAACTGCATCTGAACAATATCATCCGGCAACTCGACGTCACGGCGGAAGAGAAAGAATTTCTTATCAAATATTTTGAAAACCGTACCGTATCGCACAATGAGGTAATAAAGAAATTTTACGAATTGAGAAAAAAGATTTGAACAATATGGAAAAGCAAGTAACTGAAACCATTGATTTCCTTTGGGAACTTACCCGTGAGTATGGTGTGAAAATACTCGGGGCACTGGTATTACTCATCGTAGGGTGGCGTATTATAAAAATAATTAACCGTTTTGTAAAAAAAATATTTGACCGCAGGTCAATAGATTTAAGTTTGCGCTACTTTTTGGAAAGCCTAATCGACATTACGATGAAGGTGATGCTCATCATCGTGGTGTTGACACAAGCCGGTATCAAGACTACCTCGTTT
>CAZQPD010000002.1:0-4809 GCA_964595235.1 uncultured Polaribacter sp. | reverse complement strand
TTATGAGTTGATAGTTGAGGGTGCAGGACAGTGGAAAGTTGTGCAACACCCTGTCTTTTTGATTTCCGGGTGTGAACCTTATTATATTTGATTGAGAAAATCGTAGAGGTTGTCTTTTCGTTTCAGTCCTAATTTTTTTCTCAATTCATAACGTGCGGTTTTGATAGTTCCGGTCGAGACGCCGAGCAGTGAAGCACTTTCTTTGATGCTGAAACGTAGTCTTATCAATGCGGCTAATTTAAGTTCGGCAGGGGATATTTTCGGATTTATTTTTTTTAGTATTCCAAAGAAATCTTTATTTACTTGTTCGAAATATTGTTTGAACAATTCCCAGTCTTTTTCTGTTTTCAAACTTTTTCGCAACCGTTGTTTTATTTCCGATAGTTCTTTCCTGGTTTCGATATTGGTGGTTTGAATAGAGGAGAGGCTTTTTAATATTTCTTCCAACAAATTGTTTTTCTCCAGAATCATCAGGGCTTGTGTGGTAAGTTCTTTTGTTTTGTGTTGTAAGTCTTGTTGTATCTTTTCTTTTTCGGCTTGCAATAGCTTACTTGCCAGTAGGTTCTTTTTTCTATGCAATCGGAATGATCTGATTATCAGCGAGAATATTACAACCGACATGAGCAAACCTGCTAATAACAAACCCTTGATTTTACGGTTTTTAATATTCTCTAATTCCAGTTTTTCGATTTTGAGTTTGTGTTTTTCATTTTCGTATTTGGCGGACAAGTTTTCTATTTGGACTTTTGCATCTTGCAATTTGATAGAATCTTGATAATCAACAAAATTTTCGAGATGGTAAATAGCGCTGTCCCATCGTTTTATGGATTTATAGTTGCGATATAGATAGTAGTGTACCCATTGTAGATTTTCCCATGAATTTTGTTTTTCGGCTATTGATAAGGCTTTGTTGAGGAACCGGATGCTGTTCGAATAATCATTTGACATACTATGAATTTTGGAAAAAGCCATCCAAATCCGCAAACGTGTATCCGGTTCGAAGGCTTTTTTTTCAGCTTTCCGCAAATACACCCATGCGGAATCGAGCTGACCGAGGTCGAAAGCAAATAAGTTCCCTAGATCCAAATACACGAGAGTTTTATCTATTCCGGAAGGCAACGAATTGGGCGCGGCTAATGCTTTCTTGAGAAAATACAAACAACTGTCCGGTTTATGTTCATATTTATAGGCGATAGCGATATTTTGGAATAATTTGGCTTGATGGGCATACAAGTGGTGATTGTCGGCATATAACAAAGCGGCACGATAATAAGATAATGCTTTCCGGTATTCCCGTAGGTTCTTGTATATCATTCCGATATGATTCATTGTCATGACCACATCATTATGTTTTTGGATTTTTTCATAGATTTTATAGCTCTTGAAAGTATAATTGAGTACTTTCTTAAAATCACCTAAATAATAATATGCTCCGGCAAGATTGTTATAATAATCGGCTCTATCACTGTCGGAAATACCGGGGGTTTTCAACGCAGTCTGAAATTTTTCAATCGCTTCATAATACTTGCCGCCGGAAGTCAATAATATACCCGAATTGTTATGGTATTTTGCCTCGCTACTCTCACTATGAACCTGTTCTGCTTCGAGACGAAGCAATTCGTTGAAATATTTAGCACTATCAAATAGGTTTTTCGAATGATAATAATCGAAAAGGCGGTTGTATCCGTCCATTTTCTCGATACTACCGGACTGACTTATTGCCGACAGAATGGAGTCCTTTTCAAATTCTGACGTTTGAGCGATGACAACCATAGGAACGGACAAAAATAATATGAGGGTAACGAGTATTTTTTTCAAAACAATTATATATTTTTCTGTTCGACGATACAAAAATACAAACCTTACCTGTATTTTTCATTTCTCTAACTTGTATAAGAGGGCAAAATGCCGGAAATATTGGTGATATTTTATTTTTTACTGACTTATTTCTGACTTATTGATGAATGAAAGCTGACTTTTTTCTGACATGAATCACATTTATCGGCACAGCTGCCGCTTGTATCTTTGTGCAATAATTCAACAACGTATGTTATGATTGGAAAACAATTCGCATTTATCGTTTTTTTTCTGTCTGTTTCCATGTTCTATTCGCAAAATACAGAAGTTGATAATACAAAAAACACTGACATTTTAGCCACACAGGACGGGCTGTATTATACTGAAGCACATTTTGATAAATCAATACGGTTTATTGAATTTCTTACCGGGACTCCTCTACAAGACTCCGACATAGAATGGTTGCGGCAAGAAGCTTTGCGAAACTTTCATGATGACCCACAAGCTGTAATAAACGAAGTAAATAATATCGATGCACAGATGCAACAGTTGTATCAGACTACGGATATTTCGCAAATAGCTTATGTCAGGTCAGCACTTATTTGTCAAATATATTTATCGACACAGCAACAAGCACAAAATCCTCCGGTCATCATCCAAATACTAAATAAATACGTCATTCCCCTCGCGTTGGATTCTCAAAACTTATTAGCATTTACATACAAAGATTTTGAGGCATACATAGAAACAATGAAATTTTATGCCGGAATACTGGGACAGGAATTGGTTTTTTCAAATCAGGAAATACAACAAATTCAAAATACATTGGTGCAACAGTTTTATTCGATGAATTTAGAACAAAAAAAGTTACTCTGCAGTATGCAAATATTCTATGAATATTTGAGCAATGCATACAATAATTTGACACCCGTTCAGAAACGACAATGGCAAGCGCAGGTATTGAATCAATATTATTATACCGAAACTTTCTCGCCTCAAGATTCATTCAATGCCGGATATCAGAGTAGTATAAACGATTACCGTAACTATCAGGCACAATGGCCAGAAGGTGTGGAGACGACAGAGCAAAAACAAGCATACCTACGACAAAGACAAAGGGAATACAACGGAAATCAAGCAGCAATGAAAATATACTATGATACAATGATGAGCAACCACGCGACGATGTTGAATGTTTTTAGCAATTATGATTCGAATACGTATTGGGAATACAAATATTAACAAGTAACAATTACGATATGAAAACAAATAATCTTTTCATTCTCATTTTCCTAGCCGGTTTGTTGAATGCAATTCCTACGATTGCACAAGTATCCATAAATACGGACGGAAGTTCTCCTCATTCTTCGTCGATGTTGGATGTTAAATCGACGGTCAAAGGGGTTCTCATTCCACGGATGACAGCTGCCCAACGGGATGCTATTTCATCACCTGCTACAGGATTGCTGTTGTTCGTAACCGACGATTCCAGCTTTTACTTTTACGACGGCTCTGCTTGGACCAAAGTCAGCGGCGCGCGGAAAATCAACGACCTTTCCGACGGACGCTCCGATGATACCGCAGTAAATTTTGGTTCTTCCCTGTTCCTCGGTGTTGATGCGGGAGCCAATGACGATCAGACCAATAATAAAAACGTTGGAATTGGTCATGATAGCATGTCTTCCAATACTACCGGAGAAGGTAATACTGCATTGGGACACTCATCATTGACCAATAACAACAACGGACACTCTAATACGGCCATCGGTGCGGGAACTTTATATATGAACACTAACCGCAGCAATCTGGTAGCAGTAGGGGACTCGGCGCTCTATCACAACGGTCAAAGCGTGTCGGAATGGTACCATGCCACTGAAAATACCGGTTTGGGATACAAAGCACTCTATTCCAATACTGCGGGATACTCTAATACTGCTTGCGGAAGTAATGCGTTGGAAACAAATACTACAGGAAATAGTAATACTGCCATCGGTTCAAATTCCATGACAAATAACACCACGGGAAGAGGAAATTCCGCTAACGGAAGTAATGTGTTAAATCATAATACTACTGGGAATGATAATGCCGGCATGGGATATGATGCTTTGTATTTCAATACTACCGGCTCCAATAATGTCGCTTATGGAAGTGAAGCACTCTATCATAATACCACCGGCTATTCCAATGTAGCCGTCGGCAAAAGTTCGTTGTATTACAATACAGTAAAAAGTAATCTCGTTGCCGTGGGCGACTCCGCACTCTATCACAACGGACAGGGCGCGACAGCTTCACATCAAGCCAAAAACAATACGGCAGTCGGCAACAAAGCACTGTATGCCAATACCACCGGTTATGGCAACACCGCTGTTGGAATGGAAACATTAATCAATAATACAACCGGAAATAACAATAATGCCGTGGGGTACGGCGCATTACATAGTAATACAACAGGAGCTTATAATTCGGCATCGGGTAATAATGCGCTATTTTCGAATATCGATGGAACCGGAAATACCGCCGGAGGTTCATCGGCTCTTTATGCCAATACAACAGGTAATTATAATACAGCGGTAGGTTCCGGGTCACTCTCTACGAATGTCAGTGGAAATATCAATACAGCCCTGGGGAGTTTTTCACTCTGTTTCAACACTTCCGGAAATCAAAATACCGCAGTAGGTGTAGAGACTCTGTATTTTAACACAACAGGGGAATCCAATACTGCTCATGGGTACAAATCATTATATTCTAACACCACGGGAAATAATAATACCGCTACGGGAAATAAGGCATTATATTCTAATACTACGGGAAATGGCAATACGGCGAGCGGAAACAACGCGTTAAATAATAACACAACAGGATATTCCAATGTAGCCATTGGCGCCCGGGCATTATATGCTAATACTGAACGTAGCAATTTGGTGGCTGTCGGAGATTCGGCTTTATACAACAACGGCACCGGTGCTACCGCAGATTATGAAGCCGTAAAAAATACGGCAATAGGTTCCAAAG
>CAZQPD010000001.1:0-11117 GCA_964595235.1 uncultured Polaribacter sp. | reverse complement strand
CTCAATGCCCACAATTGGTTTTCCAAGCCTACTTCGCTATAAATGGTCTCTTTGATCTGATAGACGGGCTGTGAGGTGTATTCCCCGGTGTGTGTCAAATACAAATTGTCGAATAGCGGAACACTTATCATATAACGTGGTTCGAATACCGACTCATTCTTATCGAGAAACATTTGATACCTAAAACCACCCATCATACTGATTTTATGATGGTTATTGTATTGAAACAAGGAATAAAACGCGTGTGAACGCAAAATGTCGTCACGGGCTTCCAGTATCAATTCATAGAGTGCATTTTGCAATTCAAACGAATGTTCCACATGGGTATGACTGAACTGGTAACCGGAAGTAAACGAGCCGAATCTTCCCAATTTGAAGTTCAACTCGAAGGACAATCCGGAATCATCAATGGTGTTATTCTTTATCAAATCATTGTTCCCCAAGGCAGCGGTTTCATTGCGGTTCGTATAATCCAATTTGTACTGGGAAATGTACATACTGAACGTATGCCGGACGCTTTTGTTCCATTGACGGTCCCATACCAGGCTGTTTCCGTAATTTTCTGTCTGCAAAATATCCCTGTGAAAGCCGGATGCATCTTCCATGGGAAATCCGTTGTCCAGCGAACTGTTGATATAGATGGAACTAATGGACAATTTGGTATCCGGAAACGGTATATAATTCAGCTTCGCCGTATAATCCTGATAGTAGAACAATATGCCGTCCTTTCCGCTTCCTTGCATCATCGACCTGGAATCCGCATAATTCTCGAATACCTTTTCACTATAACTCTCCAGGGTGGGCGACTCCCAAAAATCGGTAAAAGACCTGCGGGCCGAGATTTGCATACCGGCTTTGTCCTTTACCAAGGGTACTTCGGCATATACATCCGCACTCAATGCATTTACTCCGGCTTCCGCATTTACCTTTTCAGGAACTTCATCGCGGGTTTGAATCTTGATGACACTGCTCAATTTATCACCGAAACGCGGGTGAATGGCTTTGTCATAGAAATATACTTTCTGTTTGATATTGGGATTTACCGCTGAAATCATACCGAACAAATGACCTGAATGCCAAATTTTTATACCATCCCAAAGAAACAAATTTTGATCTTTTACCCCACCCCTGATATTGAGTCCGGTAGCCGTTTCACCGGCACTTATCACACCGGGCAATCGCTGTAATGTCTTATACACATCGGGTTCGGTCATACCGGGAATGATACCGAGACGGTGCGGTTCGATGAGAAAAGACTGGTCTTTGTTCTTGGCGATACCCGAGGATAAATACGTACGGAGGAATACGCATTGCAGTTGTTCCACACTCGACAGGATACATTGCCCGTCCAGCGTATCATTCACCACCGCCGTCCTGTCTTCGCCGGATGATTTCCGGATGATTAAATATTCATTTTTGCCGTTGGGCACACACGACAGGTGTGCCTGGCGTTCCATTTCGCGGATAAGCGCCTGCAAATCATATTTTCCCGCCTCTATATCGAGGGTTTTGTCTTTGACCGTCTCGTCGAAATATACGAAGCTGACTTGGAAATGCTTCTCGATATCCTTGATAAACTCTCTCAACGGATAGCCCGAAAGCCCTTCTATACGGTACGTTCGTACCTGCTGGGAATGTACGGTATAGGTGATAAGCAACGATAAGAGAAGTACCCTGTATCTCATTGTACGACCGGCAAGCCCTAATAGAGCGACTTGCGGTACGAAGTTAAGACAATTATTTGTTTTTCGAGCCGGCTTGAACCAACAAAACGGTTTTTTTGTCACGGTCTATCTCATAATCCACTTGTAATAAAGAGGATAAAATCGACATACTGTGTTCCAAACGATCCAACGGAATATTTCCCGTCAGGGTCTTGTCTTGATCCACTCCGGCGGCATTTATTCGATAACCGAATTGGTTTTCAATAGCTTGAAATACCACCTTTAATGCTGTGCGTTCGAAATGCCGGTAACCTTCGAGCCATGGGGCTTTTTCCTGCTTGGGCAGGGAGATGGTGCGCATGGGACTTCCTGAACTGCTTCTTACGGCAATTCCTTCCGTCAGGTTTTCTTCATTATCGCTCCGGCGAACTTTGACGTGACCTTCATAGCATTCCACTTCGAAATAATCGGTCCATGACAAGACATTGAACCGTGTTCCGAGTACTTGGACTTCGCCTTGCGGGGTGTGTACGGTAAACTTGTCGCCTTTGGTCACTTCGAAATACGCTTCACCTGTCAAATGTACATCCCTTTTTGAAAAAGGATTGCGTGAATACCGCAGCTCCGAAAGTGCGTTCATATATACCGTCGTACCGTCATATAGCGATACCGTCTTTTGCTCACCGGCAACGGTACGCACCTTCACCGGAGTATTGAAATAGGTCCATATACCAATGAGCAATATCACGGACGCAGCGGCAACATACCGGTACATACGGCGGACGGTTCCGCGGGTACGCTGTCCTGCCTGCTCTATACGGCTGCCTGTACATTGTAAAAACTTCCGGTAAGAAGCCTCCACATCCATACCGGGAACGTCTAATTTATCGACATAGTCGATAATGATTTTATAATCATTTAATTCTTCGGGGGTTATATATTGACTTACTTCTTCTTCGGTCATTTTTCCCGAAACCCAATCAGATAGAAAAGTCTTGTTTTCGTTCAATTTTCGCTTGTTTTTTTTCTAATTAACAAATAGAAGCACTTTTACCCTACCCTGTTTTCCATTATTTTCAAATATTTCCTATTTTTTTTCGCAATTGTACCAATGCCAAATGCATTCTCTTCTCGACCGCCTTTACCGAAATTTGCAAAATATCCGCTATCTCCTTGTATTTCAGCTTATCAATACGGTTCATAAGGAACACTTCGCGTTGTTTGTCCGATAATGCATGAATCGCTGCCATGAGTTTGTCGTGAAATTCATCACTCATCATTTGGAATTCCGGCGTTTCTCCGGTGGACATTTTCCGGGGTTCGTGGCGGTATTTCAATACGATATTACGGTGCTTGATGACGTTCAATGACATATTGTTCGCCGTAATGTACAGAAAGCTTTTGGCTTTTGCCTCGCTGACGTTTTTACAATTTTCCCACAACTTGACGAAGGCGTTTTGTGCCACGTCTTCCGCTTCTTGCAAATCACCGTATTTGTAGTAAAGGTAATTTCTCAACCCCTCGATATATTCACGGTAGAGACGTCCGAACAGTTTTTCATCACAAATGTTATGTTCTCCGTTTGCAGGCATTTCTTACTTATTGACGGCAAATTTATGGGAATTATCATTAATACGAGCCTGCTGGAAAGTATTCATTATTCATTGTAATAATAAACTATTTATATACAAGTGTTTGAGAGTTTTTCAGCAGAGCCTGATTAACATTCCGGGTACTTTCAGCCTTTTTCCATTTTCCCGAAAGAAATGAGCAGAACCCCCAGGATGCTGACCGCTCCTCCTGCCAATTCGCGTGTAGCCGGGAACAAACCAAAGAACAATAATGACCCGAGCAGCACAAATACGCCTTTCAGACTTCCGATGACCGCCTTGTGCGACAGGGGTATATATTGTAAGGCGAGAAAACCCGTAATAGCTGTCAGAAAAGGTCCCAACAGCGAACCCACCGCTATGTTTTTCATAGCCTGTATGGGCAATGACAGGCTCTCGCCACTCCAAAGCAAGCCCACTAACGAAAACAACCACAGGAAAACCTGACGGTTTACCGTCAATACCACCGGCGGCAATTCGCTCCCGATATTCTTCTTGATTATCACCGATGCCGTCGCCCCTATCATACTCCCGTACAAAATGTATTGCGAACCGTGCAGAAAAACCCCTTCGAGCGAATCCGTACCCCGGTAGCTAATCACAAAAGCACCGGACAAGGCAAGCAATACGCCGAGCACTTCCATATCGTTCAGGCGTTCGCTCAATAACAAAATACTCATGATAATGACCATAGCCGGACCGATATTCCCGATGAACGATACGATGCCGGGATTGGCTATCGTATGGATGGCTTTGAAAAAGAAATAGGTACTCATCATATCCATCAATCCCAGTAAGATCAACAACCTGCCTCCCCTCGCCGTCATACTTTTGAAATGATGAAACCCGCCGGTAATCCGCACATACAACAAAGTCCAAAACATCCCGAATGCAAACCAGTATATCCCGAATTGGTAAAAACTCACCTGCTTCAATGCGGCTTTACTGAAAATATACACGTTCGACAAGGCTATCACAGACACCAATGCCAATACATACCCTTTGATATATTCTTTGTTACGTACCATTCTTTCCCGTTCGATAATTCCGGACAATATTACGGATAATATTTGTTAACTTTGACCGGTACTAAAATCTGTTTGCTATGACGCTTCGCTCCCGATATGTAGTATTACTCATAATTACGGAACTCCTCATCCTTCTTTCCGGTTGCAATGGAAAGGAGCAAGTGGTAGTGTACTGTACGGTGGACCGTGTCTTTTCGGAACCCGTTCTGAAAGATTTCGAACGCGAAACGGGCATCGAAGTAAAAGCCGTTTTCGACACCGAGGAGACCAAATCCACGGGGGTACTCAACCGCCTCATCGCCGAAAAAGACAGACCCCGCTGCGACGTATTTTGGAGTGGAGACCCCATGCGGAACAGCATTTTGAAAAAAAAGGGCATTACACGGGCTTTCATACCGGATTTAGCCGCTCAAATCCCCCCGGAGTTCAAAGACCCGGACGGACACTGGACAGGTATCAGCGCCAGAGCCCGCGTCATCTTGTACAACAAAGACCTCATCCCCTCCGGCAGCCTTCCGCAGCATATGGACGAATTTACACTGCCCCGCTTCCGCGGAAATTTCGCTATCGCCAATCCCCTGTTCGGCACCACCACCTTTCATATCGCCGCATTATATGAATTGTGGGGAATAGAAAAGACAGACAATTGGCTGAAAGCATTGAAAGAAAACGGGTTGCACATTGCCGCCAGCAATGGCGACGTAAAAAAATTGGTACTAAAAGCCCGGGTAGCATTCGGACTTACCGATACGGACGACGCCTTCGAAGCGGTAAAAGAATCCGCCAAAACAGGTTTTGTATTTCCCGGACAGGGTCCCGACGGCGAAGGAACCCTCATCATTCCCAATGCCATCAGTCTGATAGGAAACGCCCCGCACCCACAACAGGCAGAACGTCTGTACAATTATCTGGTCAGCAAAGAGACGGAACAAAAACTCGCACTGTCATGCGCGCAAATGCCTTTGATAACCGGAAATACACCGCCTCCCGGTATTCCTTCGCTGGAAAACATCAAACCCATGCCGGTCGATTACGGAAAATTAGCCGGCGAATTTGAAAAAATACTCGACCGGATAAAAAAATGGACGGAATAATAAAAAGAGGGGCTGCCGGCACTTTGTTGCTGTTCGTACTCATCGCCGCTCCATTGGTATTTCCCGTACTGGAAAGTTTGTTTCATTCCGGTTCGTTACGGAATATTCCCGCCGGAATACCCCTTGCCACCCTGCTGGGAAAAAGCATACTCATCGCTCTGTCCGTCGCGGTTACCGCCACCCTGGCAGGCACCTCGATAGCCCTCGCCCTGCACAAATACGGAATAGCTTACTCCTCTGTCTATGAAAAGCTGCTGCTCATCCCCTTATTCGTCCCGTCCTACCTGTACGCAGTGGCATGGAACGATATTCCCCTGTTCGAAAAAGCCGGTTCTCCGGCGGTCAAACTCATCGTCATACACAGCTTGATATACTTCCCTCTCGCCATGCTGATCACCCGTAGCGGTCTAAAAAAAATCCACCGCCACATCGAGGAATCCGCACTTCTGGTAACCCCGGTACGAAGGACCGTGTTACGGGTACTCCTGCCGTTGCTCCGCCCTTCGATACTCTTATCAGCCGTATTGATTTTCATATTCAGCGCCGGTGATTTTGCAGCACCTTCTTATTTGGGCGTACATACCTATACGATGGAAATATTCATCCGGTTTTCTGCTTATTACGATATCCGTTCTGCCGTATTCTTATCGGTAGTACTCCTGCTGGTCACCGCCGTAATTCCGGTAGCCGGATACTGGTCGATGCGGCATTTCCGCGGAAGCGGTCTGCAAGGAAAAGGACTTTCCACACTTACCTATCCGTTAGATACCAAAATGTCAACAGCCATCCGCCTGGCATTAGCCGTACTGATACTCACCGTTATACTTATCCCCCTTTCAGCCCTCGTCAGAGAGACTGCAAGGGGTGGAAGTGCGGCTTTTTTCCGTTCATTCGAACTACTGTCCCACAGTATGCTCCCCTCGGTACTCATCGCCGCTGCGGGTGCGTTCGTCATCACCGCTACCGGTATGTGGGCAGCGTTTGCCCGTGACAAGTACCGGAACCCATATCCCGCGTATCTCCTGATGTTTACCTTCGCTCTGCCCCCTACCGTGCTGGGTATATATTTCAACGTGTATTACAACCGTCCTTATCTGGGATTTGTCTATCACAGTCTGCTGATCGTTCTACTCGGATTTACCGGCAGGTTCGGATACCTCGGTATGCATATCCTCTCGAACGGGCTCCGCCAAATTCCCGTTTCGCTCATCGATGCGGCGAAAATCAACGGGATACCGCCTCTGAAACGCTTCACCCGGATATACCTTCCACTGCTCGCTCCCTCGATACACACCTCTTTTGTACTTTCGTACATATTGGTATTGTATGAATTGGGAAGTACGGTTCTCCTCTATCCGCCGGGGATGGACTATTTGCCCGTGGCGTTTTTTACATTGGGTGCCAATGCGCCGCAAAATGTATTATCGGGAATGGCGTTATGGTTAATCATTGTGGGGGTGGTAAGTGCGGGCATTTGGCTGATAGCCGGAAAAATATTTTTCAAGAAATTGATTTACAAAAGATAGCATCACGGATTTTCGGGCATTACTTCCAATACGGTGGCGGTACTGTCGCAGCGTTCCACTTTGATACGGATGGCTGCCGTTTCCGGCGTGGAAATGATGAGGTAGGTCTTGCACGGGTCGTATCCCCTGTTCGATTCGTCGAATTCCACATTACCATTTCTCAAAAGCCCGTTTACCGCCGCGGTGTCTATCCGGTAGCGGGTCATATTTTCCAGTGCGTGTGGTGAATAGAGTAAATGCGGTTTGTTCCGGATGGACTTCAAGGTACGGGCATTGGCAAAATAGTCGAAAGAAGCACCTTTCTTTTCGTAAAATTTGCCGAGCAGGTACAGCCCTATAAAAAAACCTATCAAATAAAAACCCAAACGCCTTGCGAATTGGGGATTCCAGAACTTTTTCATCTTTATAAGAACAATAAATTGACGTCTCTATACGGGATATCGAACCATTCACCAACGGCTTTGTTGGTCAGAATGCCCCGGTACATGTACATACCTGTCAGCAGTCCCCTGTCGAAGCGGACGGCTTGCAGGAGTCCGCCTTCGTCGGCGATTTGCTGTAAGACGGGCGAAAAGATATTACTGATACTGACGGATGCCGTACGGGCATAGCGCGAAGGAATGTTGGGAACACAATAGTGGATGATGCCGTGCTTGACGAACACGGGTTGCTTGTGATTGGTGAGCCGGCTCGTTTCAAAACAACCGCCCCTGTCTATGCTCACATCCACGATGATGGAACCTTTTTTCATTTTCATGACCATTTCTTCGGTGACCACTACGGGGCTCCGGTATTTTCCGCGTAGAGCGCCTATCGCCACATTACACCGCCGCAGGGCTTTTTCGAGAGTCTTGGGCTGAATGGTAGAAGTGAAAATATTGGTGCCGAGACGCTGTTGGAGATTGCGCAACCTCGATATGGAATTGTCGAATACTTTGACGATGGCGCCCATACCGAGAGCCGTCCGGGCGGCAAATTCCCCCACGGCACCCGCCCCGAGAATCACCACTTGTGTAGGGGGCACTCCGTTGATATTGCCGAACAATAGCCCGCTACCGCCATGAGCCGTACTCATCAGTTCCGATGCTATATGGATGGAGGCAATACCGGCTATTTCACTCAAAGATTTGACGATGGGATACGAACCTTGTTCGTCTTTGATGTAATCAAATGCCAAAGCGGTAATGCGTTTTTTCGCCAGGGCTTCGAAATATTCTTTGTTCTGGGTTTTCAATTGCAAAGCGGAAAAGATAACCGATTGGGGTTTCATCAAGCTAATTTCCCACGATGACGGGGGTTCGACTTTCAATATCATGGGGGCTTCGAAAGCCTCCTTGGGGGTGTTGACTATTTTGGCTCCGGCTTCGGCGTATTCCAAATCGGAATAATTGGCGCCTTCGCCGGCACCTTTCTCTATATAAAACTTATGACCCACCGAAGTAAGCGAAAAAACCGCATCAGGCGTCAGGCATACGCGTTTTTCTTGGAAGTGTGTCTCTTTCGGGATACCGATGACGAGTTTTCCTTTTTTGGGTTTTACTTCCAGTGTTTCGGCTTGCGGCATCAGTTCCCGCTTGCTGAATGGGGTTTTACCGGTACTTGAACTCATGGGTACTCATTTATCGGGTTATCAGTCTCCTTTGGTTTTCATTTACAATCTCCAAATATACGGAAAAGCTGTGAACCGGCATGAATTCCCGGATTTTTTCCGGCCATTCTATCAGGCAGTAAGATCCGCTTGCCAGGTATTCGTCCAGCCCAATATCCAATGCTTCCACGGGGTCTTTCAACCGGTAAAAATCGAAGTGGTAATACATATCGCCGCCGGGACTCCGGTATTCATTTACCAGTGAGAAGGTAGGACTCGCGACAGCCGTGGTAATTCCGGCATGCCGCAATATTTCCCGTATCAGAGTGGTTTTTCCGCTACCCATTTCCCCGTAGAAACCTATGACTTTGTACGGGCTTTCTTCGAGCAACAGCCGTGCCACCTCACTTATTTCGTCCAGATGAAAGATGCGTTCCATACATTTTGCGGTTAGCTGTCCAATGTATCCATCACGTATTCCGTCAGTTTTTTTTCTTTTTCTCCGGCTTTCCGGTATATTTCTTCCGCTTTTTTCAATATTTCCCCGGCGAATTTCCGGTCGTTGATATCCCGGGCGTTAATCTTGACATTGAAATAGGCACCGGTAACGGCGGTTTTGGCACAAACGATACCTACGGCTGCATCGGACAATGAGGTTTGCAAACCGTGGTATATCATTTCTTCCATTACTTCCATGGATTCGTATGCGGTTTTCATCACTTCGAGGGGGATTTCGGTAGCATAGCGGGTTGCCTCTTCGAGGGCTTGTGCCTTGCGTTGTTTCTCTTCCGGAGTGGTTTTGGGCATCTTGAAGGTAGCGGCGATACGGTTGAACGCCCGTGTATCTTCATCTACCAGGTAGAGCAAGCGGTCTTTGTAGGCTTGTCCTTTCTCCGCCCATCCGGAATAATATTCCCACTTATCATCCCATCCCCTTTTGTGAGCCGAAAGATTCGCCACCATGGTACCCAAAGCCGCTCCCAAAGCTCCTACGTAGGCGGAAATAGAGCCTCCACCCGGCGCCATGGATTCGGATGCCGTCTCGTCGGCAAAATCGCTGACAGACATATCCACCAGGCGTTTTTCTTTGTCGTCGCGAAGTCGGTATTCGATGATTTTCTCCTCCGGACGGAATGGTTTCAGGTCATCCAATCCCAAAGATTTTACGGCTATTTTGATTTTTTCGGCTTCGGAAATGCCCAACGAGCGTTTTTGTTTTTTCAGGAAGTAGTCAGCAGCGTCGAGCATGGCTTTTAGCGGAATAAGCCCGATGAGTTCGGAGCCGGTGACCCGCAGTCCTCTTTTTTCCGCCGCTTTGACTGTCTCGTCGAAGGCTATGTGCATGGGTGTGATGCTGATATTGGTGAGGTTGTACGATATCTGTGCGATACCGTATTCTTCAATATACCAACCTATTCCTTTGACGGCTTTCAACTTTCCGGGAATACGCACCGGATTGCCGTCCCCGTCGAGGACTTTCTTACCGGTGAGCGGATTTCCTTCCCTTTTTATCCTGCCGGCTTCACGTATATCGAAAGCCACGGCATTGGCGCGGCGGGTCGAGGTGGTATTGAGGTTGATATTATAAGCGACCAAAAAGTCCCTTGCCGCAATGGCTGTGGCGCCTGTACGGGCGACACGGGCATTAAATTCCGCAGGTCCGGAATCGGGACGCCATAAGGGATCGGTTAGTTTTTTTGCCAATCCTTCGTATTCGCCGGCGCGACAGGCTGCGAGGTTTCTCCGCTTTTCCTCACGGGCGGCATTTTCATAATAATACACGGGAATGCCCAATTCTTCCCCTACCCTTTTACCCAATTGGTGTGCGTATTCCACCACTTCGTCCATGTCAATACCTGAAACGGGGACCAACGGGCATACGTCGGTAGCTCCGAAACGCGGGTGTGCGCCTTTGTGCCGGCTCATATCTATCAATTCCGCTGCTTTTCGTATCAACCGAAAAGCGGCTTCCACAACGGCTTCCGGCTCTCCGACGAAGGTAATCACGGTACGGTTCGTGGCATATCCTGGGTCCACATCCAACAGTTTGACGCCTTCCACTTCTTCCACCACCCCATAGATAGCTTTTATTTTTTCGTTGTCCCTGCCTTCGCTGATATTCGGAACACATTCGATAAGTTTTTTCATATCCGGTATTTTTTACCGTACAAAAATAGGGTATTGAATCAGGACGGACAAATAAAAAGGGGACTTTGTCAATATGTTGGACGTGCAAACATGATTTCATCCGGCGACTGCCGTCAAATGCGGTTTCGTCCGCAGGTGGTGGGCGGTAGATTTTTTATAACGCACTGCTCTTGTGATTATTAGCAGACGATAATTCGTTTTCTTTCATACGTTTGAGAGTTTTTCAGTGGCTCCTAATTTTTAAATTTTTCACGGGTTTTGTATATCACTTCAATTGCAAAACAAAACAACACGATACCGGCTGCGACCCATACTCCCGTCTTATCACGGGTATATTGCCGTGATATCAACACAGTGGCTGCCGAAATATTTAAAACAAATCCCGCCAAATGCAACAAACGGATACCGCCAATTCCCGCTGAGAGCTTGAAAGCGGAATAATTGGGGTCTGCTGATTTT